>JAKPKS010000024.1 GCA_029553585.1 Candidatus Atribacteria bacterium
GATCATCACCGTAGAGGGCTGGTACAAAAATTAACTGCCTTACAACATTCTTATCATCATATGATTATTTCCACCCAGCATATACATTTAGACCATGACAATTGTCTGGAAGTGATAATTGTACGTGGTAAGGCACGTTCCCTGTCGCAGCTAACCGACAATCTTAAGACAGTAAAAGGTGTCAAATATGGCAATTTAGCTATGGCTACCAGTGGAAAAGAACTAATTTAGGTTTATTCTTTTTTTATCTTTCTTAATTTCTATTGTGGAGTGTATAATGAATATTGGTATTTTAGGAATGCCTTTAAGTGGCAAGACCACTCTCTTTAATCTTCTTACCAGTCAGCAAAAAGAAATAGAATCATTCTCTTCCCGTAAAGTACAAAATATCGGGGTGGTAAAAGTTGCTGATGACAGGATTACCGCCTTAAGCTCAATATTTCAACCCAAAAAAACAACCTATGCTGATATAGAAATAATTGACATACCCGGTATTTCTACCGATATGCCTGATAAAACAAAGCAGGAAGTCTTTAATCAGTTGCAAAATGTTGATGCATTGTTATTAGTTGTTAGAGTTTTTAATGATAGTATGGTTCCCGGCAGCACTGACCCCCTTTATCAGATAGAAGGTTTAGTTTATGAAATCTTGCTTAGAGACTTAGAGATAATCGGGCATAGAATAACACGATTAAGTGAGGCAAAGAGAAAGATAACTCACCAGGAAGAAATAGAAAAACAAATACTGGAAAGGTGCCAGCAGCACTTAAGTTCTGATAAATTGTTAATTACTCAAGCTCTATCCGAAGAAGAGTTAAAATTATTGAGTGGATTTGGCTTTTTTTCCATAAAACCGATCATAGTTGTCCTGAATTTAGGTGAGGGTAATGTTGAAAATAATAAATTTCCCAATCAGGAGAAATTTAATCAATTTATACAAGATCACCAGATGGCAAGTATCTCTATTTGCGGAAAATTGGAAATGGAAATAAATGAATTATCAGAAGACGAGAGAAAGATATTTTTACATGATTTAGGTTTTGAGAAAACTGGCATTGAAAGACTTTCCCATATACTTTATGAACATCTTGGCTTGATCTCATTCTTTACAATAGGAAAAGACGAGGTAAAGGCCTGGACTATTCATAGAGGCACCACAGCACTAAAAGCTGCCGGTAAAATCCATAGCGATATCGAGAGGGGTTTTATCAGGGCTGAGGTAGTACGCTTTTCAGATTTTATTCAGGGTAAATCCATGCAAAAAGTCAAGGAAAAGGGTTTATTCAGGGTGGAAGGGAAAGAATACCTTATTCAGGACGGAGATATTATTAATTTTAGATTTAATATCTAAATATTAATGTCTAAAAAAAGATTTTTAGGGAATAATGTATATAGAGTAGCAGAAATACTTTGACGAACAGGAGAGATTTCTGTTCATCTGATTATTATTCTATATTGTAATAGTAAGTATTATTTTATTTGGAAGTACACCATTATGGCAGCAATTGACCAGAAAAAGATAGAAAGAGTGGGTGAGTTATTACGAAATTCAGAATATACCGCCTGTTTAACCGGGGCAGGAGTGAGTACTGCCTCGGGTATTCCTGATTTTCGTACTCCAGGGAAAGGCCTATGGGCTAATGTCGATCCAATAGTGGTGAGCAGTATAGAGGCTTTCCAGGAAAATCCTGCCCGGTTTTATCAGTTTTATGTTCCTAGAATATTAGAGCTGAGTGAAGTCAGCCCCAACCCAGCTCATTATGCCTTAGCCCGACTGGAATCCTCAGGTTATCTAAAGGTATTGATCACTCAAAATATTGACAATCTGCACCAAAAGGCAGGGTCGCAGAATGTTTTAGAAATTCATGGAAATCTATCCCAGGCAATCTGTGCCCGTTGTGGAAAAAAAATATCTTCACAGCAATTATTAGAAAAAATAGAAAATAGTGAACGGAAGATTCCTTATTGTACCTGTGGCGGAGTTTTTAAACCAGACGTAGTTTTATTTGGTGAAATGCTATCCAATCTGGAAGAAGCTGTAGCTGAGGCTAGCAAGACAGACTTATTTTTAGCGATAGGCTCATCGTTACAGGTTTCTCCTGCCAATTTATTGCCTGAATATAGCTTAGCCCGACAGGGAGAGCTGATTATTATAAATTATATGGAAACCCATTTAGACAGTAGAGCTACTGTAGTGGTGAAACAGGATATAGGTACCTTTTTGTCAGAAGTTTGTAAATATATGAAAATATGGTAAATACATAGATGAGGTAAAATTATGAGCTATTCAGATATAATTGTGATAATACTCTCTTTTTTCTCTATTATTATAGGTTTATTTACTATCTGGCTGGCAATAATATTTTATCGATTATATAATCAATTTTCTTCAGTGGTTACTGAAATGGCTAAAGGTTTAGAAATAAGCACCATTCGTTTGGAAAGATTACCAAAAATCTTGTATAATGAGGAATTAGTTTTGCCGAAAAGTGCTGCTTCTGATCACCCGGATACTAAAAATGAAGAAAAGCAAAGAGATGAGACAGTTTCTGTCACAGTAAGTCCTATACCAACAGAAGAAAAAGAAAAAAGTAACGATAAAAAATTGGCTCAGGATTCAACAAAGAAGGTTTTATTGGAAAACGAAATAATATAATAAGTTTGGTTAATTATAAAGATTTCTATTTAGAAGGAAAAGTGTAAATAAAATAATAGATTCATAGTAAAGATCGGGATTTACAATTAATAAAAAATAGAGAAGAGATAAAAAAGATAGAAACCAAAAAAAGTGATTCACGGAAAGTCATGTTTTAATTTATTAAAATTACCACCAGGCAGATACTTAATTTTTTCATTTTAAAGGGGAATAAAAAATGGAAAGTGTGATAATATTCAATCAAGTTGCCCCATGGGTAGCAAGTATTCTTATTATATTAGCATTATTTTTGGGTATTATTTTTTATCGGTGGTCTCAACAAATTCAAAGAAAGATTGAATTATTATTAATGAAAATGAAACAGGATGCCGATAACTTAGAACACTTATCACAATATATTTATGAAACTGCCTATTTTAAAGCAAAAGAAAGCAGTATCTATGAAAGAGATAAAAATATAATGCTTCCCGATGCTGCTATTGATGAACTTAAAGAAGTGAAAAAGCAAATACAATCTATCGTTGAGCAACAGGCTGAAATTAATCAAAAATTAGCTCATAAAATCAATGATGATACTCCCAAACAAAAAGAAATATCTTGCGGTAACAAAAAAATATATTCAGAAACAATTCCACCGGAAAAAGAAAGCAAATACAGGGATATCAGTGGATTAATCATTACTTATCTTAAAAATTTGCTACAAGAAAAAGAAAATGTAACTGCACAAGAGTTGGTATATGCTATGCCCAGTCAGTATTCCTTAGCTGATATCTATTGCACTTTAGAAGTAATGAAAGAGAACAATCAGATTGACTGGGAAGAAAAAAGTATACATCCTCAATCTATCCTGAAATTACTCTGAACTGCGATTATTGATTGAAACCAATATTCTTTACTGAAAAATCCATTCAATTACCCATTCTTTAGTGGGATAAACTATTTGGACCTCAGTAAAAATATTTCTTCCCTTTCCATTTAAAAAAAGTATTTGTTTGCTAAAAAAGTTTTATTTTGATAATATGTTAATCATATTTTCAGGATTTACTATAGCATTTCAATTAATTAATTTTTGTTAAAATTTTATTACATCAAAATAAAAAACAGGAGGCATCATCATGTTAATAAATAATATCATCAAGGCCATAGGGGATACCCCGCTTCTCTGTTTAAAGAAATTATCAACAGGAAATGTATATGCTAAAGCAGAATTTCTCAATCCCGGGGGGAGCATCAAAGACCGTGTCGCAAAATACATCATTGAAGAAGCTGAAAAAGACCAGAAACTAAGACCAGGGATGACTATAATTGAAGCGACCTCTGGCAATACCGGGATAGGGTTAACGCTTATTGGAGTTCAGAAAGGCTATGAAGTGATATGTGTGATGCCTGAAAATATGAGTGATGAAAGAAAAAAGATAATACATGCTTTTGGTGGCAAAATGATTCCCACGCCTGCTGAGGAAAGCCTGACCGGTGCAATAAATAAAATGAGAGAAATAATCAAAGAAGAGCCCGAGAAATATTTTGTGGCAGATCAGTTTGTTAATCCCAAAAACCCGGAAGCACATTATAAGATATTGGGCCCCGAAATATGGGAAGATACCAGAGGTAAAATTGATATCTTTATTGCCGGGGTAGGAAGTGGCGGCACTCTACAGGGTATGGGACAATTTTTAAAGGAAAAAAATCATAATATAAAGATTGTAGCAGTGGAACCAAAGAATAGTGCGGCTCTTTTAGGTAAAGAACCTGGATTGCATCAGATACAGGGTATAGGAGATGGATTTATCCCAGGAGTTCTGGATGTCAATCTGGTTGATTTTGTAATAACGGTTTCTGATGAGGAAGCAATTAAAACTACTCATCTTCTTTCACTTCAGGAAGGGTTATTAGTGGGGACTTCCTCAGGAGCCAATGTTTTTGCTGCTTTACATTTAGACAATGGCAAAAATAAAATTGTCACAGTATTGCCTGACCGGGCAGAAAGGTATTTCAGTACAGCCCTTTTATAAAAATTAGAGGCAAATTAGCCGAGTATAAAAAGCTGAACAGAAGTTTTAAAAAAATCTATTCGAACCAAATATTAAATGTATGAATATAATTTAAAGAGATATATTATTATTTTTAGTTTTATTCTTTCTACCATTTGTTCTGAAGAATGTATTTAACTGAACTATAATTACTGAGCCTACCACCATCAGAATTCCCATCAATTTCCAGCCCCAAAGTTTTTCATGAAAGAAAAAATGAGAAACTATTACCGATACCACCACCTCAATGGTGCTGATAATTCCAGCTTGAGACGCTTCTACGCCCATAGATAGCCCTCCAATATATAGAAGAAGGGCAATAATGGTAGAGATAATACTCAGTGATAAAAGATAAACCCAGGTTAGGGCACTAATATTTGATTGCCAGAGTACCATGGGTTGGGCGAAAGGTAAATAAAATAGGAAACCGAAACCTAAGGAATAAAAGACAATAGTATAGGGATGGCATTTGTGAGCTATTGGTTTACTGAAGATGGTTAAGGTGCCATAGGTTATTCCAGCTGCTAATCCCATCAGTATTCCTATAGAACTAAATTCCATACTTCCCCAATCACCTCCGGTAACAGTGAGAAAACAGCCTGTTACAGATAATAATAAAGCTAAAACCTTATTTCTGGTAAAGAACTCACCGAAAAAAAATCGGGCCATTATGGCAATAAAGATAGGTGCGGTATAGAGTAAGGTAACTGCTGTAGCAATGGTGGTCAGGTTGATAGCGCTGAAATAGGTTATATTAAACAAACAATGGCTCACTAAACCAATAGCTATGGTATATTTCCATGCGAATCGGTCAATTTTAAAGCTGGCTCGATTGGTAAACAGTAGATAGAAAAAGAGAATCAGAAAAGCAAAAAACATACGGTAAAAAACAATGTTAGTAAGAGGAAGCTGAGCCCCCAGTAATTTTGTTACAAAAAATCCCACCGTACCCCAGAGAGTGCCAGCAGTGGCAATCATAAGATAACCTTTGGTTTTTTTAAACAACACCTACTCCTTGACAGTACTATTTAACCTTACTTTATAGCTGCTATTATAAAGGAAAACTCATAGAATGGAAATCTTTAACCGATAATCGCTATTTTTTTCAAGAAAGAACTGTACTTTTGCTGACAATGCTTGCCAGATGAACAATAATAGATTAAAATTTTAAAATGATTGAAAACTTATTTACAATATGTTAGGAGTTGGAAATGAAATATATTGACAGTAATTCCTTAGATCCCTATTACAATCTGGCATTAGAAGAGTATGTCTTAAAAAATTTTGATATTACCGAAGAAATAATATTTTTCTGGCGGAATACTCCAACTATAGTAGTGGGGAAGAATCAGAATACTATGGAAGAAATCAATATGCCACTGGTAAATGAGAAAAAAATAAAGGTGGTACGCAGATTGTCAGGAGGAGGGGCAGTATATCAGGATTTAGGGAATTTAAATTTTACCTTTTTAGTAGGTCTGGATAACTTTGCCAATGTGGAAATTAAAAAATTTGCCCAGCCGGTAGTAATTGCTTTGAATAAATTAGGGGCACCTGCTGAATTAACCGGTCGCAATGACATTACCATAGAGGGGAAAAAAATATCGGGAAATGCCCAGCGCCTCTTTCAAAATAAACTATTACACCACGGTACCCTGCTCTTTGATGTAGATCTGGATGTTATGACAAAAGTATTACAGGTTGGTTTTGATAAGATTCAATCCAAGGGTATTAAATCGGTACGCAGTCGTGTCACTAATATTAAGTCTTATTTGAAAAAAGAGATGGATATTGCCGAATTTTGGGAATCTGTTTTAAAAGAGTTATTTCAGGGAAATGAAATTAACCAATATTTCCTCAGTGATAGTGATAAAACTGAAATTGATAAATTAGTTAAAGAGAAATACAGTACCTGGGATTGGAACTTTGGTTACTCTCCTGCCTATACCGTTAAAAATTCACAAAGATTTCCGGGAGGCAAGGTTGAGCTTTTACTTGATGTAGAGAAAGGGAAGATAAAGAATATTCAGATCTATGGTGATTTTTTAGCCTTGCGTGATATTACAGAGATCGAACAGGCATTACAGGGTAAGCCCTATCAGGAAGATGTTATTCAGAAAACTTTATCTGAATTTGAACTCCAATACTATTTTGGGGGAATATCTTTATCTGAATTGGTTACTGTATTTATGGGAAAATAGTCTTAAAAATATTAACATTTTAAGGTATAATAAAGAAAATAAATAATGTGATAAAAAATTCTTCGAGTTAACTTACCTAAAGACCCGCTCTATGGCAGTTAACCAGTAGGCTCAACAAGAAATTGTTGGACCTCCCGTATCGGAAAGAAGGAGACAATAAATATCCTGTACGGGATTTCCGTATGGGATTTTTTTGTGGATATAATGGGAATGGGAAAGGGGTTTAAGGGGAGAATCCCCTTATGGTATGAATAATCCATTGTTTAAATTAATGACATTAGAGGAAAGTTTGCAGGTTTTTCGCAATTCCTTTGATTATAAAAATTATCTTGCTCTTCATCAGGAAAAAATAGAACTTATTTCTGCTTCAAAAAGGGTACTGGCTGAAGATATCATTGCAAAGGAGAATATCCCAGGCTTTAACAGGGCAACTGTGGATGGGTATGCACTGAAAGCAGGTGACACTTTTGGAGCAAGTGATGGCTTGCCGGCCTATTTAGAGGTCATTGGTGAGATAAGGATGTCGGAAATACCATCCCTTCTGGTTTGCTCCGGACAGACAGCACGAATTTCGACTGGTGGAATGTTACCGGAAGGGGCAGATGCGGTAGTGATGCTGGAATATACTGAACAGATTGATGAAACTATGATTGAAGCCAATCGCCCTGTTGCTCTATGGGAAAATGTCTTAAGGGCAGATGAGGATATCAAAAAAGGAGAAATTCTCTTAAAGAAAGGACAGCTTTTGAGACCCCAGGATATTGGCTTGCTGGCTGCCCTTGGCTGGGGAACAGTGCTGGTTTACAAAAAACCGGGGGTTGCCATTATTTCAACTGGTGATGAAATCGTACCTGTACATTCCCAGCCCAAACCAGGACAGGTACGGGATATCAATTTGTATGCCTTAGGAGCTTCCGTGGAAGAGATTGGGGCTATTCCTCATTATAGAGATATTATTCCTGATGATGAACTTGCTTTAGAAAAAGAACTCCGAAAGTGTATTGAGAGCGATGAAATCGATATGGTGCTAATTTCCGGTGGAAGTTCGGTAGGCAGTCGGGATTATACCCTCAAGGTCTTAAATCATCTCGGCTCACCGGGAGTTCTGGTTCATGGATTGGCACTAAAACCCGGAAAGCCCACCATTATTTCCTTGAACAATCAAAAACCGATTATTGGTTTGCCTGGCCACCCGGTCTCAACTTTAATAGTCTTCGAAAGTATCGTAAAAAAGATTTTATCTGATTTAAAAGGAGAAATTCTGCCCTTAGGTCTGAACAGGACCGTAGAGGCATTGCTGGAAAATAATATTGCCTCTGAGGGAGGAAGGGAAGAATTTATCAGGGTGATATTAAAGAAAAAAGATGGAAAATTTTGGGCTGTTCCGGTATTGGGTAAATCTGGCATGATTTCCACCTTAGCTAAAGCCGATGGTTATATTGTAATAGGATTAAATCAGGAAGGATTATACCAGGGAGACTTGGTAACCGTATATTTGTTTTAGTAACTATAAAAATCTTTATATTATAAGGTAAGTTTTATTATAAGCGATGACCAATAGTTAAAAAAAGAAAATAAAAGAGAGGGGTTTCAGAGGATATATTCCCTGACAATACCATGGATAGGAATATTTATTTAACCAAAATAACTTTAGAAGAGGCAAAGCAGAAGATTGAAGAGGCAATTTTAGAGAAAAAAATTATTTTTAAACGAGAAAGTGAAATAATCTTAACCAAAGAGGCATTGGATAGAATTACCGCTGAACCAGTCTATGCCCGCCGCTCTTCTCTCCATTATGCCGCAGTAGCGATGGATGGCATAGCCGTCCATTCCCGGGATACCTCTAATACCACCGAAAGCAATCCCGTTATTCTAACTTACCAGAAAGACTTTCTGTATGTCAATACTGGGAATCCATTGCCAGAAGGGTTTGATGCGGTTATAAAAATTGAAGAAGTCGTTCTGGTGGAGAAAGACAAGAGCGAAAAAGATGTTGATGGAGGGGGAAGATATGAACAGCTAAAGATATTTAAAGCCGTTTTTCCAGGACTAAATGTACGTCAGGTAGGGGAAGATATTATCACCAATCAACTAATACTGGCAGCAAATCATAAGGTGAGGCCTATGGATATCGGAGCTTTACTGGCAGGGGGAGTAAATGAAATTGTGGTTCGAAAAAAACCACGCGTTGCTATCATTCCTACCGGTGAAGAGTTGAGAAACCCAACTGAAGAGGAGTTAAAACCTGGTGAAATCATCGATTTTAATTCCCAGATGCTGGCTGCTTCAATAAAGCAATGGGGAGGAGAGCCGATAATTTATGATGTTGTGCGAGACCTGCAGGATGAATTAAAAAGAACGATTGATTCAGCTGTAAAAAAA
>JAKPKS010000034.1 GCA_029553585.1 Candidatus Atribacteria bacterium
AGTATAGCGGTTTCGTCTTGCGTAAAGAGAAGAAAAAGATTGCAAGTAGAATTGATTCAAAAAACGAAAAGTTTTCAACTAAAAAAATTATTTTTAAGGATTTAAAAATGAAAGTACTGGCGCTGGATTATGACGGTGTAATCGTTGACAGTGAAATGGATGCCCTTTTTGTCAGTCATAATGCCTATTTAGAATTGACCGGAAATCGCAACCAGAGATTATTTGGCGGAGAAAAATTCACATTTCAGAATTGGCTTGAAATTCAGAAAAAATATGAACGAGAGATAAAATATTATCAATCTCTAAGACCTTATATCAGAGAGGCAACTGATTACGGTCTTATACAAAAACTAATTGAGGAAAATATTTTTTTATCAAATCAACGAGAGTTTGACCAATACCGCCAAACAGTACAATTTGAGTTTAAGAAATTTCACAAACTCTTCTATGAGGAGAGAATGAAACTACAAGAGGAAGATTTTCAAAAATGGCTTGCTCTGGAACCGGCATATACAGAGGTAGTGGAAGGAATCAGGCGATTTAGCCAGGAAGGGGTAAAGGTAGCAGTGGCTACTTCCAATCGCCGGGATTCTATTGCCAGGGTTTTCCGTCCTGAGTATTACAATATTCCCATTCGTGATGAGGATATACTTGATATTAGTTTTGGAGAAGATAAATCAAATCAGATAAAATATATGGCCACCTGTTATGGGGTAGAATATGAAGAGATTTACTTTGTTGATGACCAGTTGGCACATTTAGAGCAGACCCGTCCATTAGGAATAAAGGTCTTTTTAGCTGGATGGAGTTATGCCACATCCCGGCAAAAGAAAAGGGCAGTCTCGCAGGGCATACCGGTTATAGAAAAAGCAGTCGATTTCTATGATACTGTCCGGCAATATGTGAAGAATAACCATACATAATGGTTTTAAAATACCAGTATTAGAAAATAAAAAGGAGGATGAAAAAGATGAAAGTGGTAGATTACCATGAAGTACCTCTGGAAGAGGTAGCGATGGATGATGCCAAAAATGTTAAGGTGAGATGGCTTATTTCTGACAAAGATGATGCTAAGATTTTTGCTATGAGAATGTTTGAGATTGAACAGGGAGGATATACCTCTTACCATACTCACGATTGGGAGCACGAGGTATTTGTTTTAGAAGGTTCTGGTGAGGTTAAGATAGGGGATAAGACATATCCTATTAAAAAAGGCAGTGTAGTTTTTATTGACCCTGGTATTCAGCATAACTTTAAAAACCTGGGCGATAATACCTTGAAAATTCTTTGTTTGATTCCCTATAAATAATTATAAGTAAATTATAAATAAATTATAAATAAGGTCTTGAGTTTCTAACCAGGTAATAAGTGTTCAGATTAGAACAGTAAGAATAAACATAATGTTTTCTCGACATGAGGTTACTATGAAGATATTGGCAGTTGATTATGATGGGGTAATAAGTGACAGTGCTCTCAAATCATTGTTTGTCAGCCATAATGTCTATTGCCGTTATTTTGGACCGGAAGTTAAAAAGAATTTTGGCGGACAACTATTCACCTTTGAGAACTGGCAACAGATGAAAAAGAATTTTCCACAGGAAATGAAAAAATACCGGCAATTACGTGCCTATGTGGAATATTCCTGTGATTTTT
>JAKPKS010000043.1 GCA_029553585.1 Candidatus Atribacteria bacterium
CCCACTCCTATGAAAATAATAACTTCGTTAATCGCGTCAAGGGTATGGTCTAAGTAGTATCCGTAAATTGGTCTTTGAGTATTTCTCACCCTCGCCAGGGTACCATCAAGGGAGTCGCCATACCAATTGATAACAAAACCCAAGGAGCTCAGCCATAGGAAATTGATATTCCATGCTGTAAGTATGTATCCTGTGGCTATCACAACAGCACCAAACACTCCAAGGTATGACATCATATCTGACGTTACCCACTTAGGCTGTTTCTCTGCAAGCCAAACTAATAATTTTTTTTCAAGCGCGTTCAGAAAAGAAGTCTGAATTCTTACCGCATCTAATTTATTATCTGCCATGTTTAATATTGATTATAAACCTTATTTCTTAAAAAATCACTAAATTCATTTATGTCTTTATTTTTATAATTCTTTTGCTCTTCAGGTGTGATAATTTTTCCTAAGGCCACCCTCGCAGTTTTACCTTTCTTATTGAAAACTTCAGAAGGAAGTCGAAGTAATCGTATTTTCCAATCAATAAGCCCTAAAGAATAATAGAAATTTGAGTTTCTGTCTAAAAAATGCACCGGCACTATCGGTAGATTAGCTCTCTTTATTATCCTTATGACCGGTTTTTGCCATTGACGGTCTCTGATGCATCTATCTTTTAGACTTAGGTCTGAAACCGCACCGGAAGGAAAAAGTCCGAGTGGATGCCCGTTATTAAGATGTCTGATGCCTTCTTTAATGCCTCGTAGCGTGTCTTGTGTAGGAGCCTGAACTTCGTTACCTATGGGAGTTACACATATAAAGTTTTCTTCCAATGTTTTTACCCGTGACAGAACATTATTTATAATAATTTTAAAATCTGGTCTTATACGGCCGAAAAGGTCAATCAATATTACCCCATCAAGACTTCCATAGGGGTGGTTACTAATGGTAATAAAAGCGCCTTTTGGGAGCTTTTGCAAGATTTCAGGATTAAGTACCTGATAATCCATACCTATATCTTTGAGAATAGCTCTTGCGAAGTCCGGACCTTTAAGTGCGAAATTCCTGTCATAAAGATCATTTACCTTATCTATTGCAAGGATACGCATAAGAAATTTTCCAAATGCATTTCCGCAACTTCCTTTAAACAACGGACTTAAGCTTTCAAGCTCTTCTGGCTCAAGTAATGGCATTAGTGTTTTTTATAATTAATTGATCAAAAAA
>JAKPKS010000050.1 GCA_029553585.1 Candidatus Atribacteria bacterium
TTTACCCTCTTTCTGATTATAAATGTTGAAGCCGGTTATATCTGAGGGGAGTAGATCCGGGGTAAATTGAATACGGTGGAAGGTACCGCCAATACTTTTAGCCAGGGCTCTGGCCAGTAGAGTTTTACCCACTCCGGGCACATCTTCCAGCAGCAAGTGCCCTTCGGCAAGTAGTGCTGCCAGCATCAACTCGATCGCTTTCTGCTTTCCGATGATCACTTTATTGATATTATCCGTTATTTTTTGCCCAATGGAAAAACTCAAATTCCACCTCCACCTTTTTATAAATGTTCATTCAAAAAAAATAAAAAGATTTTATTAAAGTTGTAACTAAAGTAAAATTATAACAGGAAATAGCTACAAAACAAAAAAAATTTGCCTCCAGAAATTTTCTACTGTAAATATTCTAATCGTAAGACAATCAATTGGCCCTGATGGTGTATAATATGAGATAACTTTCCCCAAAATGCAATATTTGTTAAAATAGTTGATAGTCATATCTCATCTTATTGCCTGGTGCAGGAGTTACTAATAAATAAAGGTGAAGTTTAAAGAGGTTTACGATGGACAATGAAATTTATCTGGTTACAGGAGCAGCGGGGCATTTAGGCAGTACCATTATCAGGGAATTACTTAAACAGGGTAAAAATATTCGGGCTATGGTCATACCTGAGGAGAAGAATATACCGGAGGGAAATTTAGAGATATATGTAGGCGATGTCTGTAACAAAGAGAGTCTCCGTGGTTTTTTTGCCAACCCGGAGAATAAGGAATTGGTGGTTATCCATTGTGCCGGCATTGTTTCTATCGCCTCTCAGGAGGTGCCGGCTGTTTTTAAGGTAAATGTAAACGGCACCAGGAATGTGGTAGACCTTTGTGAGGAATACCATATCAAGAAGCTGGTCTATGTCAGCACAGTCCATGCCATTCCAGAAAAAAAGAAAGGTGAGATTATCACTGAAATAAAAGACTTTAATCCCGATGAGGTAGTGGGATTTTATGCTAAAACAAAATCAGAAGCCACGGCCTACGTCTTAGCTGCTGCCCGACGGGGGTTGAATGCCAGCGTGGTTCACCCTTCAGGCATTTCCGGTCCTTACGATAATGGCAATGGACATCTTACTACCTTAGTAATTGATTATTGTAAAAATCGGCTGGTAGCCGGTATCAAAGGCGGGTATGATTTTGTAGATGTGCGTGATGTGGCAGTGGGTATTATTGCCTGCTGCAATAAGGGTAAACCGGGTGAGGGTTATATCCTTTCCAACAAGTATTTTACTGTACCGGAAATCCTCTCTATGCTGCATGAAATTACCGGAAAAAGAGAGATAAAAACTATCCTGCCTCTCTGGCTGGCTCAATTAACTGCACCTTTGGCTGAACTTTACTATAAGATTTTAAGGCAAACCCCGCTTTATACTGCCTATTCCATCTATACTCTCAATTCCAATGCCCAATTCTCACATGAAAAGGCAACCATTGAACTGGGCTACACTACTCGTGATATGCGCCAGACTTTAGGCGATACAGTAGACTGGTTAAAAAAGAAAGGGAGATTGTGAGAATTTCCATTTCTCACGCACTCCCCTATTTTTTAATATTATTTTTTGGTTCCCTTAATTTACTTAAATAACCAGACCTTCATTGAGATGGTTGCAGTTGGTAGCTAAGGCATTCATAGCTGCTGAGTTTATAGGATAGGCAATAGGCGACGGGGAAACCAGTGGATGTGTTGCCGTCTGGAAAGTATTGAGCTCGGTAGCGGTAATACCTTGTAGTATAGCAAGGCTGATAATGTTAATGATTTCAGCTACTGTATTGCCGCCAGAAATCTGTCCTCCCAGAATGATGCCAGAGCATTTGGAGAAGATTAGCTTGATATTGATTTCCTGGGCATCAGGCAGAGAGCCCGGATGACGGTCCATAGTTTTATACTCACCGATCATAAGGGTAAAGCCTTCTTTTTTAGCCCTGGCTTCGGTGAGGCCGGCTGCCGCAAATGTTTTGCCAAATATTTTGGTGGAAAAGGTACTGATAGTTCCTTTGTTGGCACGGATCAGTCTTAACTGGAATACATTACTGCCGGCAATTTTAGCTTCCATAGCTGCGGTAGAGGCCAGCAACACCGGCGCATCTTCCCCGGTAAAGAAACACTTTTTATCTGCACAGTCGCCAACAGCAAAAATATGGGGGTCATTGGTTCTCATATACTGGTCAACCATAATGGCACCTTTGGGGGTAACCTGCAATCCGCAATCTTGAGCAAGTTTACCGTTAGGTTTCATGCCTAAACCTAAAATCACCAGATCTGCCGGAATTTTTTCGCCACCCTCTAACTCCAGGGCTTCAACAGATTTTTCGCCTATTATTCTGGTTACCTTAGTACAAGTCATTACTCGAATGCCATGATTACTGAGCAGAGATTCTAAGTCATCGGTGTATTCCTTATCAAAGGCCTGCCAGAGACAGGCATCTGCTACTTCAATCAGAGTTACTTTTTTACCCAGTAAACTGATCTGCTCGGCAAACTCAATCCCGATAAA
>JAKPKS010000060.1 GCA_029553585.1 Candidatus Atribacteria bacterium
GCCGGTCTATAAGATGTTTCATATTCGGCTAGACCGTATCTTGACAGACAATGGTAAAGAGTATACCACTCACTGGGTAAATGGGAAGCATGACTATGAGACATTCCTGGCCTCCTGTGGTATCGCTCATTCCAGGATTAAGCCCAGGTGTCCCAAGAGTAACGGGATGGTAGAAAGGTTCAACCGAACACTGTTAGAGGAGTTCTACCAGATTGCCATGATCAAGAAGATTTATACCTCTTTGGGTGAGTTACAGGATGATCTGGATCAGTTTATCTACTATTACAATTTTAAAAGGACGAATCAGGGTTACCGGCTTAAAGGTAAGATTCCTTACCAGAAATTTACCGATGGTAAGCGTAAATTAACTTTACCGGAACCCGGTTAAATAGTATCCTATTTCTATAGGAAAGAACTGTAATGTGTAAACACATCATGAAATTAATACATAAACTATTTTTAAAAATTAAGTATCCATTTATAATGTTTTTTATTAAAGATTGGTGTTTTATTACTGATATCTAAAAAGCTGATATTATAATTAATTTTATTGCTTATCTTAATATAAAAGAGAAAACCCAATGTAAATAGCAAAGAATAATACCGTGTCACTTTTTAAGCTCTTTTGAACTTTGCCTAACTCAAGCCCTGACTTAATTGAAATTAGACATATATTATGATATTCATTCAATTGATTTCGGCCTTGATATAAAGTAACCTGGTAACCAGATGAAGGTCAATTCCATTATACTTTGGGAAAACAGAGAACCTCCTTCTTAGGTCTGTCGACAGATTGTGATATTATCTGCCTTTTAATTCCAAAAGCCCTTATTCTTATGTGGTGTGATCATTCTTAGATGATATATCCATTATTGGATTATGGTAAATCACAAACCAGAATGATCTATAAGAACTTAGAAAAAGGTTTTAAATATTCATCAAAACCAAGATTTGTGAGAAGTGCCAATACTTAAACATTCTAATGATTTGAGAATATTTTAGTAATTTGGCACCTTCCCATAAACCTGATAGTAATCTTATGATTTAAATCTTAAAATATTAAGAAATGAAATTTATTTTAATAGAGTTAGCATAACCCCGGCAGCCACTGCTGTGCCTATTACTCCAGAAACATTGGGACCCATGGCATGCATTAATAAGAAATTACGGGGATTGGCTTCCTGGCCTACTCTTTGTACAACCCGGGCTGCCATTGGTACAGCAGATACACCGGCTGACCCGATTAAAGGATTAATCTTACCTCCGGACAATTTATACAATACCTGACCGAACATTACACCTCCAAAGGTACTGAAACCAAAAGCAATCAATCCTAAAGTAACAATTTTGATAGTCTGGAGAGTTAAAAAATATTGTGCTTCCATGGTTGCCCCCACGCAGGTCCCTAAAAAAATAGTTACAATATTAATAAGTTCATTTTGAGTAGTGTTGGATAACCGGTCTACCACCAGACTTTCCCGAAATAGATTTCCTAACATCATGATTCCGACAATTGGAACAGTAGCCGGTAGTAATAAACCTACCAGAATAGTACATAGAATGGGAAATAGAACTTTTTCAGTCTTGGAAACAGGATGTAATTGTTTCATAACAATTTTTCTCTGCTCCAGGGTGGTGCATAGCTTCATGATAGGGGGTTGAATCAAGGGTACCAAGGACATATAGGAATAGGCAGAAACTGCAATAGCTCCCAAAATTTGTGGTGCCGTCTTGGAGGCAAAATAGATAGCAGTAGGTCCATCGGCACCTCCAATAATACCTATTGAAGCAGCCTCTCTAATATCAAAACCCAATAATACTGCGCCGATAAGTGCCACAAAGACACCTAACTGAGCGGCTGCACCTAACAGAAAGGTTACCGGGTTAGCTAAAAGTGGACCAAAATCAGTCAGAGCCCCTATACCCATAAATATTATAATCGGAAAAAGCTCGTGTCGAATACCATAAGATAGGATGTACAAAAAACCGCCTTCTTCCATTAAGCCGGTAAGAGGCAAGTTCACCAGTATGGAGCCAAAGGCAATTGGCAAAAGTAACAGTGGTTCATATTTTTTTACAATTGCCAAATAAAGCAGGATGCATCCTACTATTAGCATTATCGTACTTGACATGTTTAAACCGGTAAACCCTGATATTTTTATTAATTCGAAGATGGAACGTAAAAGATCCATAATTTACTCCTTTCCTATTTTGTTACCCTATAATTAATAGTGTATCATCGGTTTCCACCATATCATTTACCGCTACAAATATCTTTTTTATCTTACCGCTGGAATTGGCTAAAATCTCATTTTCCATCTTCATTGCTTCCAGTATCACAACTGTATCTCCTTCATTAACCGAGTCGCCCTCTAAAAAATTAATTTTAAGGATTTTACCAGGCAGCGGGGCTTTGAGCTCATCCCCTTCCGCGCTACTAACCAGAGCTGGTTGTTTTTCTTCAGTCTTTTCTGGTTTAGTTTCAACTTTTTTAGTTTCCCCTGTTCTTTCTTTTGGTTCAACTTTGGCAATGACAGGAGCGGCCGGTGAGCTTTCTACTGCACCTACCTCCTCGACCTCTACCAGATATTCTTTACCATCTACTTTAATCTTAAATTGTTTCATTATATTAAAACCCTCCTTTTATTCTATTACTGAAAGATAGTCTTTTTGCTATCATATTTTGTATTCCAGAAATCGCCCAGGGATTTATCGCAAGGGGCATAATTCTTCTGATACTGATGACATGAACTCGCCGTAGAGTCTTAGTTTGAGATAGATAGCTTGATAGTGCGGCTGAAATTACAGCTACTATTTCTCCGCTTTTCCTTTCTTCGGTGACAACGCTGGTCTTTTCTTTCTGGCTCAGATCTTTTGATGTAGTATCAGATATTTTTATCCCTTTGGTTGTTTTATTAGAAAAGAAAGCTACTATTTTCCTCAATCCTACCATCAATAAAGCCAATGAACCCAAAACTATAAAGACTATTGTCATAGAAATAAGCGATACTAAAATCGCGCCCTTTATTCCCTCATACATAACCTGCTCCTTCTTCTAATTTTAAAGATTTACTCAAAAATTGAAATTTATTAATTTAAAAACAATTGACTATTAAAGAGGAATATTGCCATGTTTTTTACCCGGCAAACTCTCTCTTTTGGTAGAAAGCATCTCTAAGGTATTAATTAAGACAGGCCTGGTTTCCCGGGGATCAATTATCATATCAACAAAACCTCTACTCGCTGCAGCGTAGGGATTGGAAAATCTTTCTTTGTATTCATCTATTTTTTGTTGCCGATATTGTTCCGGATCTTTCGCCTCATCAATCTCTTTTCGGAAAATAATATTAGCCGCCCCCTGGGAACCCATTACCGCTATCTCGGCAGTTGGCCAGGCAATGACCTGGTCGGCACCCATATCTCTGCTACACATGGCTAGATAAGCCCCGCCATATGACTTTCTAACTACCAAGGTTATTTTGGGCACGGTTGCCTCCGAATAGGCATATAGCATCTTGGCTCCATGTCTGATGATTCCTCCATATTCCTGAGCAGTACCTGGTAAAAATCCCGGAACATCCACCAGGGTTAAAATCGGGATATTAAAAGCATCACAGAAGCGAATGAAGCGGGCCGCCTTATCTGAAGCATCAATATCGAGACATCCAGCCAGCACTTTCGGCTGATTGGCAATTATTCCAATACTCTGCCCATTAAGTCGGGCAAAACCGGTAATGATATTGCGAGCAAAATGCTCATGTGACTCAAAAAAATCAGCATTATCTACTATTTGTCTGATAATATCTTTCATCTCATAAGGCTTATTGGGATCAATTGGTACTATAGTTAACAGTGCTTCTTCGCATCTATCAGGACTATCCCCGGTAGTAAGGACTGGCGGGGTTTCCATATTATTGGAAGAAATATAGCCAAGCATCTTTCTGGCGGATTTAAATACTTCCTGTTCAGTATCTATAGCAAAATGCGCAACTCCGCTTTTTTGATTATGAGTCATTGCTCCTCCCAGTTTTTCGGGAGAAACATCTTCACCTGTCACTGCTTTTATAACGCTGGGACCGGTAATATGCATAATTCCGATCTTTTTAACCATGAAAACAAAATCCATTATTGCAGGCGAATAGACCGCCCCTCCTGCTGCCGGACCAACCACAATGGATATCTGGGGTACCACTCCAGAGGCAATGGTATTGCGATAGAATATTTGTCCATATCCACTTAAGGAATCGACACCCTCTTGAATACGGGCACCTCCTGAATCATTGATACCTATGATAGGAGCCCCCATTTTCATGGCCATATCCATAACCTTACAGATCTTTTTGGAATGCATTTCTCCTAAAGAACCACCAATCACGGTAAAATCCTGAGAAAAAACATAAACCAGGCGCCCCTCAATGGTACCATATCCAGTTATCACTCCTTCTCCAGGCACTTCTTTACCCGCCATATCAAAATTAGTACAGCGATGTTCTACAAAGAGGTCAAGTTCATTAAAACTGCCTTCATCAAGAAGCAGCGATATTCTCTCTCTGGCAGTTAGTTTACCCTTTTCGTGCTGTGCTTGAATCCTTTTTTCACCACCACCAGCAATAATCTTTTCTTTTTTTTCTTGTAAAACTTTCATTAAATCATCAATACTTTGTTCCATTAAAATCTCCACCTCTCTTTGATTACTTATTTTTAGTTCACTACTTAAAACAGTCAGAAAACCAAACAATTCAATATAATAACTATAAAATTCTTTTCTTTTACCTCCTACCTCTTTAAACTTTATGTTCACACAACTCAATCAAGACGCCATTGGTACTTTTTGGATGTAAAAAAGCAATTAGGGCACCATCAGCACCACTGCGTGGTTCTTGATCAATTAATTGTATCCCTTTTCTCTTTAAATCTTCCAGCACTGCTTTTAAATTATCTACTTCAAACGCTATATGATGAATCCCTTCGCCTCTTTTTTCAATATATCTGGCAATATTGCCATCTGGTGAGGTAGATTCTAATAATTCAATTTTACTTTCACCAACCGGTAAACAAGCCACTTTTACTTTCTGTTCAGGCACTTCTTCAATCTCTGAATAATTCATTCCCAATGCGCCTTGAAAAATTGAAAGAGAATCTTCCAATTTTTTTACGGCAACTCCGATATGGTCAATCTTCTTAAACAAATTAATTACCACCTTTCAGAAATTTTACTTTAAAGTCTTTCGTAAGTTCCTGGGCTGTAAAATAAGGGTCACTGTTTTGCTTTAATACCCTTTCCACTTCATTTTCCAATCTGTCCTCTCCGATAAACTGCAAAAATAATTCTTGCCAGTTCTCTAAAAAGAGATCATAAATCTCTTTTTTTATCCGATTTCTTCTTCTTTGATAAATTTCCCCATTCTCTTGTAAAATTACTACCAATCTTTCAATCTCTTTCCACAACCTGTCTATACCCAAATTTTCAGTACCAACTGTTTTTATTATGGACGGGTTTCTTTTTTTATGGCCATTTAAGCTTATCATCATTTCAATTTCAGAGATTAATCGATCAGTTCCATCCCGATCTGACTTGTTGACTACAAAAATATCACCTATCTCCATGATTCCTGCCTTAATTACCTGGATATCATCTCCCATTCCAGGCATTACCACCAATAAGATGATATCTGAAACTTTAATTACCTCTATCTCAGATTGTCCTACTCCAACTGTCTCAATAAATATAATATCTTTCCCCATTGCATCCATAATTTTAACAATGGCCTGGGTTGACCGTGATAAACCTCCTAAGTGGCCTCTGGTTCCAATACTCCGTATAAAGACCTCTTTATCGGTTGATAAATCCTGCATTCTGATACGATCACCAAGAATGGCCCCGCCGGTAAATGGACTGCTCGGATCTATGGCAACTATACCAACCTTCTTACCCATCTTTCTGATATGTTTGGTTAGCCGGTCGGTAATGGTGCTTTTTCCCGAGCCAGGCGGACCGGTTATACCTACAACGATGGCTTTACCACAATACTGGTGCAATTCTTTCAGAATCTCCTGAGCATGCTGAAAATCGTTTTCTACCATTGTAATAAGCTTTGCTGCAGCCCTGATGTCACCTTTCCTTACTCTATCGCTTAAGTTCATTTAATTCCTCACTTATTCAAGGTTAGGGTAAATTTACATTTGCTCTGATAAATTTTACTATTTCGTTAGTATCTGTTCCCGGCGTAAATATTTCTTTAATACCAATCTTTTTCAATTCAACTATATCTTCCCTGGGAAAGATTCCTCCGGCAATCACCAGTATATCGGAAGCATCCCTTTCAGCTAACAATTTCAAGATTTTGGGAAATAGATGCATATGAGCACCAGATAGAATACTCAGGCCAATGACATTTACATCCTCCTGTATTGCTGTTTCTGCTATCTGCTCCGGGGTCTGTCTTAACCCGGTATAAATCACTTCCATTCCGGCATCACGTAAAGCCCGGGCAATCACCTTGGCACCACGGTCATGTCCATCCAAGCCTGGCTTGGCTACTAAAACTCTAATCCTGGAATTTTTCATTGCACACCTTCCTTGTCACTATATCTTTAAAGATTCTTTATATTCACCAAATACTGCACGAAGCTGATCGCATATTTCTCCCAGTGTGGCATAGCTTTTGACACAATCAAGAATGGCAGGCATAATATTCTGTTCAGAATTGGCCATTTTAGTCAATAATTTCAGATTTTCCTGGACTTTTAATTCATTTCTGTTCTTTTTTAACTTATTCAGTCTTTCAGTCTGCCTTTTTTCTATCTTCGGATTTACTTTTAATAGATCTTTCATTGGCTCTTCTTCTGACTGAAATTGATTGACACCAACAATTATCCGTCTCTTTTCTTCAATATCTTTCTGGTATTGATAGGCACTATTCTGTATTTCTCTCTGGATAAATCCGTGTTCAATGGCTTTGGGAGAGCCACCTAACTGATCGATCTTGGTAATATAGTTCATTGCTTCCTGTTCAATTATTTTAGTCAAGCTTTCCAGATAATAAGAGCCCGCCATAGGGTCTACTGTTTCTGCAACTCCGCTCTCATAGGCTATAACCTGTTGAGTCCTTAAGGCTATTCTTACTGATTGTTGAGAAGGAAGTGAAAGAGCCTCATCTCTGGAATTGGTATGCAGAGATTGAGTACCACCCAGCACGGCTGCCAGCGCCTGTATAGCAACCCGAACAATATTATTATCAGGTTGCTGAGCAGTAAGAGTACATCCCGCAGTCTGAGTATGAAAACGAAGCATCATGGATCTTGGATCTTTAGCGCCAAAACGTTCTTTCATAATTTTTGCCCATATCCTGCGAGCTGCCCTGAATTTTGCCACTTCTTCAAACAGATCATTATGGGCATTAAAGAAAAAAGATAGCCGTGGCGCAAAGGTATCAATATCCAGCCCTTGTTTAGCTGCTGCAGCAACATAGGCAATCCCATTGGCTAAAGTAAAAGCGATCTCCTGAATGGCAGTAGCCCCTGCTTCTCTGATATGATATCCACTAATACTGATGGTATTCCATTTCGGTAATTCTTTTGAGCAATAATCAAAGATATCTGTAATAAGTCTCATAGAAGGCAGAGGTGGAAATATGTAGGTGCCTCTGGCAATATATTCTTTCAAAATATCATTTTGAATGGTCCCGTTTAATTGAGATGCCGGGATCCCCTGTTTCTCGGCAATAGCAATATACATAGCAAGCAAAATAGCAGCAGGGGCATTTATAGTCATAGAGGTGCTAACCTGGTCTAAAGGAATTCCTGCAAACAAAACCTCCATATCCTCCAAACTATCAATCGCTACACCGACTTTCCCCACCTCCCCATAGGCCATGGGATGATCAGAATCATAACCAATCTGTGTAGGCAGGTCAAAAGCAATACTTAAACCGGTCTGACCATTTTTGAGCAGATATTTATATCTTTTATTGGATTCTTCGGCATCTCCAAAACCAGCATACTGCCTCATCGTCCATAGTCTGCCCCGATACATGGTTGGTTGTACTCCTCTGGTGTAAGGATACTCTCCCGGAAAATTTAAATCATCGAGATAATTTAAATCTGTCAAATCAAGCGGGTCATACAGTCTGTTAACTTCCGTATTAGAGCCAGTAACAAATACCTTCTTTCTCTCAGGAAATTTTTTTAAGACTGGATTTAATGAATTTTCTTCCCATTGCTTCTTAGCTTCTTCTATTATTTGTTTATCCTGATTGGTCAATTTGCCGCACCTCCTTTAGATTTGTCTAATTGTCAATTGCTGAAATTTATTTAAACATTTTATTTTTTATAGGTATAAATATGCTGAGAGTTCCTATTTTTTTCTATGATTAAATCTTCTACCAGGATATCTATTTTTTTAACATTTATCCCGGTAATATGGTCTAATTCCCTCTTTAAATTATCTTGAATCTCTCTTATTATGTCCGGTATATTCTTGCCATATTTCAAGGTGAGATTAATCTGTATTAAAATACCCTCTTCATTAATATTAATTTTTGTCTTACCAATTTTGATAACATCTTTATAGTTTTTTATATTAAAAAAGATGATATCTAAAATGGCGCTTTCTGAAATAAACAATTTACCAAAATAACTAAAAGGTGGCCGAACGACTGTCCTTTCTCCAATTTTTCTATTGCTATATCGTTTCTTATAAAATATTTCTAATGATTCCACTAAATTGATGGGAAATTTCCTCTGAATTTCAATTCCCGGCAACGGGATGATATGAGTCCCTTCCATATCTCGGCTTGCCCTGGCTAACTGAATCTCTTTTTCACTGGAAACATCTTCTATATTGAATACCTTATTAATTGAAGGCAATTCCAGTGTATCTACAATCTTGTTAACCATACCTATCGAGGTACCCAACACCATTATACTTTCAGGTTCTTCCTGTTTTATCATTTCTTTTACTGCTTTGGCATGTTTTTTATCATAAAAAATAGCCCTTCTGATAGCCTGAATCTTGTTAAGTTCTTTTTTTGCTGAAAGACCGGCTAAAATCTTATTTTTATTAATCAGCAAGCCGTCATCAATAATATATTCAATATTTTCCCTATGGGCAATTAAGAGAGCCTTATGGCTTTTACCGGTTCCGCTCTCTCCTACCAAAGCAAATACCTTCATAGTCTATTAAATTACCTCCATTAAAGTTCAGCCAGGGAATATCTTTCCCCTGGCTGAACAAAATAAAGTATTATTTTTTTGTTTTTACCCAGCCCCTGCCAGCAACCGAATGGGCTACTCTTTGTATGGCAATAACATAGGCTGCATCTCTGGGATATAAATTTTCCTGTTCTGCCAAATCAATAACATCATTAAAGGCTGAGGTCATGATATGATCTAATTTTTCAAAAACTTCCTCTTTTGGCCAGTAATAATTCATGTTATTCTGAACCTGTTCAAAATAAGAAACAGTCACACCACCAGCATTACACAGGAAGTCTGGAATGACAAAAATACCTTTTTCTTTAATGACCTTATCTGCCTCAGGAGTAGTCGGGGTATTGGCTGCTTCTGCATAAACCTTGACAGTATTAAAGTTTATTTCATTAACGTTGTCTTTATGTACAGCCGAACCCAGAGCAGCGGGGATTAGTAATGTAACAGGTTTACTTATCCATGCATCAGCATCTTCCTGTTTCCATCCGAAGGCTTGTGCCTTTTCTGGATTAATGGTGCCAAACTTATCTAAAGTACCGGGGGTAAATAGATCTTTGGGATCAATTCCCTCCTGACAGCTATAGGTGAAGGCTTTTTTAGCATTGGAATCCCAGCAGGACATAGCAATTACCTTCCCGCCATATTCCACAAACTTTTCACAACAATATTGTGCATTATTACCGGCTCCTTGAATTGATGCTGTGGCACCTTCAAAATTGATATTCAATCTTTTAAAGGCTTCTCTGACACAATAAATAACACCATAACCGGTTGCTTCCACTCTGCCTAAAGAACCACCTACTCCAACCGCTTTACCGGTTACAAATCCCGGTTTCCTGCTTCTGGCGATAGTATCATATTCATCCATTATCCATAACATATCCTGAGGATTGGTAGCCACGTCAGGTGCCGGAACATCCATCTCAGGACCAACAAGATCATATACTTTTCGAACCCAACCACGGCAAAGTCTCTCAGTTTCTCGCTCGGAAAGCTCTCTCGGATCGACCGCTATTCCACCTTTTCCACCACCTAAAGGAATATTTACCACTGCACATTTCCAGGTCATCATTATGGCTAAAGCTCTCACCATATCTATGGTTTCATTTGCCGCAAATCTTAAACCACCCTTGGCAGGACCCCTTGCAGTGGAATGCTGCACTCTAAATCCGGTGAATGTCTTGGTAGTCCCATCATCCATATCTATCGGGATTCGAACCTGTATCTCTCTCTCGGCTTCCCTTAAAAATTCTTGCATAGAGCTGTCTAAATTACTCTTCTTTGCGTTTTGGTCAAACTGTTGTTGTACAATCTTGAAAGGATTCATTTCTTTATCTTGAGCCATTTTGCTCCTCCTAAAATATTTTTATTTTATTTTTTTTAAACTTCCGCCTGATGATAAATATGCATCGATTGATCTTGCGGCAAACTTACCATCTCCAACGGCAGATATTACTGTAGCAGATCCCCGAACTATATCACCCCCTGCAAAAATTCCTTCATAAGTAGTCATTTTAGTCACTTCATCTACTTTAAAATATCCCCATTGATTGACCTCAACTCCTTCAGCACTTTGAGCCACAATAGGATTAGCCATTGTGCCAATTGCATCAATTACCATATCTACTTCCAGTACAAAGTTAGAGCCTTTAATTGGAAACGGTTTCCTTCTGCCTGATTCATCAGGCTCCCCTAATTCCATTTTCAGACATTCCATACCTGTTACCATACCATTTTCATCCCCTAAAATTCTGACCGGCAGGGTAAGAAAATGAAAAACTATACCTTCATCTTCGGCATGATGCACCTCTTCTGCCCGTGCTGGCACTTCTATTCTGGAGCGTCTATAGACAATGTAGGATTTTTCAGCGCCAAGCCGCAATGCTGTTCGGGCAGCATCCATTGCCACATTACCTGCTCCGATAGTGGCGGCTCTTTTTCTAACCTTGATAGGTGTATCATATTCCGGAAACAGGTATGCTTTCATTAAATTGGAACGGGTTAGGAATTCATTGGCTGAATAAACATCATTCATATTTTCACCAGGTATATCCATAAAACGGGGTGCGCCGGCACCATTGGCTAAAAATATAGCATCAAACTCTTTTTTTAATTGCTCTACACTGATGGTGGCACCAATAACCTGATTAGTAAGCACTTTCACTCCCAATTTCTCTATACCTGTGACCTCATATTGTACAATTGATTTAGGAAGTCTAAACTCAGGAATTCCATAAACAAGCACTCCCCCCGGTTTATGTAAAGCTTCAAAAAGTGTCACCTGGTATCCTAATTTAGCCAGATCAGCTGCGCAGGTTAGACCAGCAGGCCCGGATCCAATAACCGCCACCTTTTTACTTATTTGTTCAGTTGATTCTTTCAAACCCTGTATACCATTCATCCTGGCCCAATCAGCCACAAAGCGCTCTAATCTGCCTATGGCTATAGGCTTACCTTTTTTATTTAAAACACATTCTCTCTGGCATTGCTCTTCCTGCGGGCAAACTCTGCCCGTTACCGCTGGCAGGGCATCTGTCTCTAAAATAGTCAGATAAGCCTTTTCAAAATCTTCTTCCACGATATAACGAATAAAGTCAGGAATATTTATTTCTGCCGGACAGCCTTTCATACAGGTCGGTTTTTTACACTGCAAACAACGTTGCGCTTCATAAATTGCCTCTTCTTTAGTATATCCTAAAGGAACTTCCTCAAAATTATGTATACGGTCAGAGGGAAGCTGTTCTCTCATGGGAACTTGCTCTCTGCTTGTTCTTTCTTTCATATCTATCATCTCAGCCATATTAACTCTCCTTGCACCTGCATCTATTTTCATTCTTAAAATGCTGCCAGGATTCTTTTTCTTCCATTTGATAACGATTATTCCTATGTATAAATTCATCCCAGTTTACTAAACGACCATCAAATTCAGGTCCATCGGTACAGACAAATTTAGTTTCACCACCAATGGATACCCGGCAGGAACCACACATACCGGTTCCATCAACCATAATAGTATTAAGGGAAACAATAATATCAACCGGATAAGGTTTAATAAGATTGGTAGTTACTTTCATCATAATTGGTGGTCCAATTGCCCATATTTTTTTGATAGAGTGGTCCTGGTCCAGCTTTTCTTTTAAAGCCTCGGTTACAAAACCCTTTCTCCCATAACTACCATCATCTGTAGTGATTATAAGTTCATCAGAAACTGACCTTAATTCCTTTTCCATAATAATCAGATCTTTATTGCGAGCTCCTATGATAGCAATTACCCTATTACCTGCTTCTTTTAAGCCTCGTGCTATGGGATGAATACAGGCTATGCCAGTCCCGCCTCCTACCACGACGACAGTTCCAAATAGTTCAATTTCTGACTGACGTCCCAGGGGGCCAATAAAAGAATATAAATACTCACCTTCCTGAAAACAGGATAATTCTTCACTGGTTTTACCCACCACCTGAAAAACGATCTGCACTAACCCATTATTACGATCATAATCAGCGACGGTCAGAGGGATTCTTTCTCCTTTTTCTGTGGTCATCAAGATAATAAACTGACCGGGCTGTACCGTTTTTGCTATTTCCGGTACTTCTATCCACATACTATACATATCCTGATACAATTTTGTTTTCTCTTTAATAAGGTACACCCATTGCCTCCCCTTTTTTAACAATTTACCAATATTTTTGATTTTTTTTAAATCGTTTTTCTATGAATTATTACAAATTTCGGCTGTATCCCGGGCAATCATCAACTCTTCATAAGTTGGTATTACTAAAACAGCTACCCTTGAATCCGGTGTGCTAATTACGGCTTCTTTGCCTCTTAATCCATCATTTTTGGTATTATCTATATTTATACCAAAAAAGCTTAAATCCTGACATACGGTCTTTCTTAATTGAGGTGCATTTTCCCCTATGCCTGCTGTAAATACCAAAACATCCAGCCCATTCATTGCGGCAGTATAGGCGCCAATATATTTCTTCAAACCATAAAATAAAACATTTAGAGTTCTTTGCGCCCTCTGATTGCCTGCCAATGCTTGTTCTTCCAAATCACGCATATCACTTGATATGCCTTCTGACAGACCCATAAATCCACTCTTCCTATAGAGGATATTGTTCATTTCTTCAAAATTAAGGCTTTCTTTTTCCATTAAATAAGGGATAATTGCTGGATCAATATCGCCACATCGAGTTCCCATAATTAAACCAGAGATAGTGCCAAAACCGAGACTGGTATCAATCGATTTGCCCTCTTTGACAGCAGTTATGCTGGAACCATTACCAAGGTGACAGGTGATTATTTTTAATTTCTTAATATCTTTACCCAATACTTCAGCTGCTCTCTGGGCAACATATTTATGAGATGTACCATGAAAACCATATCTTCTTATCCGGTATTTCTCATAATAGGTATACGGTAAGCCGTAAAGAAAGGCATGTTCAGGGATGGTTTGATGAAAAGCTGTATCGAATACACCAATCTGGGGAGTATCCGGTAATAGTTCCTGACATACTTTGATACCAAGGATATTTGGCGGATTATGCAATGGGGCTAATTCAATAAATTTATTCAAGGTTTTCATTACATCTTCGGTTATTAATACTGAGCCAGAATATTTTTCACCACCATGCACTACCCGGTGACCAACTGCCGTTATTTCAGTAATATCTTTAATTACACCATATTCATTGTTTAACAAGGCATCTATTACTAATTCAATTCCCTTACGGTGATCAGGTATGCTGATTTCTTTTTTAAACGGATCTCTACCGGCAGGGTAGTGATTCAAGAGTGAACCCCTGATACCAATCCTTTCCACCAGACCTTTTGCCAATAATGATTCATCAGCCATATCAAAAAGACAATATTTAATTGACGAGCTTCCACTGTTTACCACTAAAATCTTCATTTATTTACTCCTTTTTAGATACTACTTATAAACTATTTAAATTTTCCCCTATTTGAAAACCATGTTCTAATGCTTTTTTATTTAACTCTCTTATTTTTTCAGGAATTCTATCCTGTAATGCCTGTCTGAGAGCATCTTTAGACACAATGCCGCTTATGGGGATAAGGATACCTAATGAGATTATATTGGCTACCAACTGGTTACCTAAAACCTTAATAGCATCTTCAGTTATAGGATATTGATATATTTTGCCACCAAAAGAGGGAATGTTTGTGACATTGGTTGAATCAATCAGCAGTATTCCTTCTTCTCTTAAATTTTCCACATATTTATCACAGGACTTTTGGGTTAGAGCTAATAGTATATCTGATTTTATAATTTTAGGATAATCAATCTTCTCGTCACTAATAATTATTTCAGATCTACTGGCACCGCCTCTGGCCTCCGGGCCATAAGACTGAGTTTGGACAACTTCAAAGCCATCATAAATGCCAGCTGCCTCAGCCAAAATAATTCCAGCCAGAATTAACCCCTGACCACCTGAACCGCTTAAACATACTTCTTTTCTCATTTTTCTTTCCTCCCTTGCTGCACTCCCATACTGATTTCTTTATATCTTTCAGTATATTCGGGTATATTAAGATCTAAAAATTCTCCCGTAGGTATTTTCCCTTCTTTTTCATCTTCGGATAATTTCTCCCATGTTTTTTGAGGAACTGATATACTCTTTATCCACTCTAACATTTGAACAGGAGTTCTTAATTGGTTAATTCTACCAAAGGAAATTGGACAATCAGAAATTATTTCAACTACAGAAAATCCTTTCTTCAGTAAGGCCTTTTTAATAAAACGGGTACATTGATTAACATCAAAAATATTGCTCCGGGCAACATAAGAAGCGCCGGCACTAGCCGCCAGAGCTGATAAATCAAAACTTTGATCAATATTGCCATAAGGTGCAGTAGTACCATATCTGCCGGTTGGAGTTAAGGGTGAGTATTGCCCCCCGGTCATGCCATAAATCATATTATTGATGATAATAGCTGTAATATCAATATTCCTACGAGCTGAGTGAATAAAATGATTACCTCCGATTGCAGCACAGTCTCCATCACCCATTACCGCGATTACTTTTAAATCAGGATTAGCCATTTTGATGCCGGTAGCAAAAGGCAAAGCCCGTCCATGGGTAGTATTCATAGTATTAAAATCAACATAACCGGTTATACGACTGGAGCAACCAATCCCTGAAATCATCACTATCTCATCTTTTTCCCAGCCTATACTGTTAATTGCTCTTAATATTGCTCCCAGCACAATACCTATCCCACAGCCAGGACACCAGATATGGGGAAACATTTCTTTTCGAAAATACTGAGTTATATCATTATTCATAATTTACTCTCCTCCTCAACTTTAGCAAGAATTTCCATTGGGTTTATCAGCTCGCCATCAACTCTGCCATAAGAAATAACACGGCACTTACCTTCAGCTGCCCTTTGCACCTCACGTGATATCTGTCCTAAATTCATTTCAGGAACCACTATTAAGTCTACCTGTTCCGCTAATTTTTTAATGGTAACATCGCTGAAGGGCCAAAGTGTGATAAGCTTTAATAAACCAGCCTTGATACCCTTTTCCCTGGCTATCTTTACTGTTCTTTCTGCTGCCCTGGCTACTGAGCCATAGGCCACAATTGCTATCTTGGCATCATCCAGTAAAAAATTTTCCTCCAAAATAATATCCTTTTTATTTAATTCCACTTTGTCAGTCAATCTTCTTATTAATTGATCTATCTCTTTATTATTGGAGGTTGGGTATCCTTTTTCATTATGAATTAAACCTGTCACATGGTACCGGTAACCACTGCCAAAATTAGCCATAGGTGGAACAAGATCTTGGTCAGCTTTATAAGGTAAAAATTCTTCTTTAGTTACTGTTGGTTGTTTTCTATTTATTATCTCTATATCTTCTCTGGTAGGAACATTTACTTTTTCCCGCATATGTGAAATCACTTCATCTAACAACAACATCACCGGGGTACGATATTTTTCACTAAAATTAATAGCTTTGATAGTAACATGGAAAACCTCATTTACATCAGAAGGTGCCAGGGCTATCATGGGATGATCTCCATGTGTTCCCCAGCGAGCCTGCATTACATCGCCTTGTGAGGGCTTGGTTGGTAATCCGGTACTGGGACCGCCTCGCTGGGCATTAACTATAACACAGGGGACTTCACAGATTGCCGCAAAACCAATATTCTCCTGCTTTAAACATATTCCCGGGCCTGAGCTAGCAGTCATGGCTTTGGTCCCTGTTAAAGAAGCTCCTATCACTGCTGCCATACTGGCAATCTCATCTTCCATCTGCATAAATACTCCCCCCAATTCAGGAAGTTTGATGGCCATACCTTCAGCTATTTCAGAAGCAGGAGTTATGGGATAACCGGCAAAAAAACGTACTCCAGCCAAAATTGCTCCCTCTACACATGCTTCATTTCCCTGTAAAATTTTAACTGTTTTATTCTTATACATCATAGCTAATCCTCCAGGCCTTTATGTTCTAAATTAGGGCTAAGCTTTTCTTCTTTTTTTTCTACATTTATGGCAAAATCGGGACATCTTAACTCACATAACATACAATTAATACAATCATCTATATTTTCTGCCACTGGGAACCCCTTTTCTCCAGCTACTAAGACTTTTTTAGGACAGAAATGAATGCAAATACCGCAGGCTTTACACCAATCTTCATTGACGGTGATAGTGGTCTTTTTATTTTGATAAATCTTTTTATTAATTTTTTTATTCATTATTCCGTTAAGTCACCCCTTTCTTTTTTAATATCAAATATAGTTTTGTTTAAAGTATCAATGGAACCTTTGTCCGGAATATAAACAAATTCAATCAAGGGTATCTTTTTAAAAACCAATTTTTGTATTTCTTTCTTTCTTCCAGGAGAGACTATTAAGATATCACTATTTTCTATTAACTTTGCTAGTTCATTTGTATCCCCGGTTGTAGTAAAGATAATTTTCTTATATTTTATCCCTCCCTGATTAATTGATTTTATAACCCTTTCGGCAAATTTATCAGTTAAACAGATTAAACCAATATTTGTATCTGGGGATGTATCGCGAGCTATTTGTACCATAGTCTCAATCTGCGGATCTAAGGCAATAGCCACAATTTTTTTGTTTTCATGCTGTAAAAAGTCCAGTACCTCCTGAAGGTGAAAGAAAGTGGTTACTATCAGATCAACTGACTTTATTTTATTTAAAAAAATATCCTGGTTATGATACATTTCATCAATTAATAAAGGAATAATATGAATACCGGTACCAAGTTCTAATCTCTGAGAAAAATACTGTAATTGTTCCTGATTACATTCAATAAAAGCTATATGTAAATTATTAACCGTATTTCTCTGTTCTTTAAAACGACTGCTTGCTAAACGTATAAAATCTTCATATGAAATATTTAATGCCAGGGCTTTTTGAATGGCAGAATCAATATTTTTCATTATCGGGGATTTTTTTATGGTATTAAATATATGGTTATCACGAGCACCCTCAGAGGTAATGAAAGTACCTTTACCGGTAATTGAAGTAATTATTTTCTCCTGAACCAGTTCCTTATAAGCCATACTGACAGTATTACGGCTGACTTTAAGTTTTAGAGAGAGGATTCTTTCGGTGGGCAGTTGTGAGCCACTTTTAAGCTGACCATTTTGAATAAATTCTTTAAGCTGTTCTTTAATTTGTAAATATAATGGTATTTTAGAACTTCTGTTAATTTCTATTTCCATAAACAGCTGACCCTATTAATTGGACTAATGGTCTAATGGACTAACCATTTATAGAATATCATAGCTTTTAAATTTGTCAATTTATTTTTACAAAAAATATTATTTTTAGATAGTTATTATCATGCTAAAACCAACCTCGTTAGAATTATTCTCAATCTAACAAAATAATTCAGCTTGCTAAATATAAATAGTAAAACAGATCCAGAGTATTTGGTGGGCAAATTAATACAAGAGTCTTTCTTGAACACCCTGTAAGATACGGGCAGCTGTAGCGGTAAAACTCAATACTAATAGGGTATTATTAATGAAGGTCTAAACAATAATGCCGTTATAATATAACTAAAACATAATTATAACTTACTCAGTTTTTAGAAACTTTCACCATTCATTTTTTGTTAAGATGTTTATTTTTATTGTTAGTAAATTCATTTCACTTTCTAAAGAAGATTTTAAGATACTCTGGTTTCAGAAATTGAGACTTTATAGTCTTTGTAATACTAATTCCAAAACTTTTTCCTTTTTACCTTTTACCAGTCCAGTAAGGTTTTCTATTTTATTAATTAGTTCTTTTTTTATTTTTTCATCCTTAATCAGGTTTAAATTTATTTTTACATTAATTATCGCACTATTATAGGCAGCTTCTGCCAATAGTACCCCTACCCCGGCATCGCTTATGGCGTTTCTACTGCCAATGCCGGCTATTTCCTGACAGATATCTATTAATTCCTTGCTCTTTTGGGCTACTGCCAGAGGGACCAGCGCAGCCTCCTTTAAAGCTATCTGCATTTTTCCATTTCTATATTCTTTTTCCTCTTCAGTTATCCTGGGCAGCTTCATAATTGCCATTAATTCATTAAATACTTCCACATCTTTTTCCATTAGCTCTTCAAATCTTGCTCTCAAGTTTTCACTTTTTTCCAATAATTTTTTAATCTCACCTTCCACATCCCGATATTTTTCTTTTCCGGTAGTGAGATTGCCCACCATAGAGAGCAAGGCAGCTCCCATGGCACCGGTCAATGCCGCCACACTTCCTCCTCCAGGCGTGGCAGACCGGGAAGCAAGCTGGTCTAAAAAATTTTTAATTTTCTGGTCTTTTAACATAAATATTACCCCTTCTATTTTCTTGAATTAATTATTTTCATTCTTCGGGTGGTAGCGCAGATAAGCATCTATAAAATCCTGTATCTCTCCATCCATAATTTGCTGAATGTTGCTGCTTTCTAATTTAGTGCGATGGTCTTTAACCATCTGATAGGGCTGAAATACATAGGAACGAATCTGGTTTCCCCAGGCAATTTCTTTTTTATCCCCGCTTAGCTTTTCCAGGTCTTCTTCTTTTTTTCTCTGATAATATTCAAACAACCTGGCTTTTAATATTCTCATGGCAGTTAGCCGGTTACTATGCTGGGAACGCTCGTTCTGACATTGCACCACTATCCTGGTAGGCAAATGAGTTATACGTACTGCTGAATCAGTAGTATTAACATGCTGACCCCCAGCACCGGTAGCACGGTAAGTGTCTATCTTTAAATCCGATTCGGCAATATCAATATCTATATCATCTTCAATTTCCGGTATTACTTCAACTGAAGCAAAAGAAGTATGTCTTCTTTTATTGGCATCGAACGGCGAAATACGAACTAAACGATGGATACCTTTTTCTGATTTCAATAAACCAAATGCATTTTTACCGGTAACCGTAAAGGTAACACTTTTAACTCCTGCTTCATCTCCATGCATAAAATCAATTATTTTGGTCTTTAAATTATTTTTTTCAGCCCATCTCAGATACATCCTGAGCAGCATCTCAGCCCAGTCCTGGGATTCAGTGCCACCTGCGCCGGGATGTATAGAAACGATGGCATTGTGTTTATCATATTTACCAGAGAAGAGTATACCTCGCTCCTGGTTATTAACTTCTTCTTCAATGTCTTTGATTTTAGCAGTTAATTCTTGCCAGATTTCAGCTCTATTTTCCTGGCTGTTTAGCTCGAAGAGAATATTTAATTCTTCTATCTGTTCGGTTATGGTTTGATATTCTTCTACCACGCCCTGTAAGTCTTTGAGCTCTTTACTTACAATATTTGCTTTAATCTGATCCTGCCAGAAAGTCGGTAATTGCATTTCTTGGGAAATTTCTTTGATCTTTTTTTCTTTATTGCTAACTTCAAAGATGGTCTCCGAGATCTTTTATCTTACTATTTAGCTGATTAATTCTCGTTTTTATTTCAAGTATATCAATTTCTACCATTCTATATTCATATACTCCTAATTATTTTTAAACTTTCTTATAGTATTTTTTTAAAATAAACCCTTAATATTATTTACCACAACAATGTTTATATTTCAATCCACTTCCACAGGGACAAGGATCATTTCTGCCAATCTTCTTTTTAGAGGATATATCTTTTCCCATTTGTTTTTTTTGTTCACTCTTTACTCCCTCACCACTTAACACTGGCGCTGGCTGGTCAACTGCAATTTTTTGTTCTGCTATATGTGGTTTTTGTTCAATCTTGACCCGGTAAATAAACTTAATACAGTCTTCTTTTATGTTGTCAATCATATTTTGAAACATATTATGAGCCTCAAAGTGGTACTCAGTTAATGGGTCTTTTTGCCCATAGGCTCTTAACCCAATCCCCTGTTTTAAGTCATCTAACCTTTTAAGGTGGTCTTTCCACTCCCTATCCACAATTCTTAGCAGGATCATCTTTTCAATCTGCCTCATTAATAAAGAGCTGAGTTCCTTTTCTTTTTCCTGATAACCTTCCCGGGCTTTTTCCAATAAATTATTCTGCAGGTATAGAATGGTAAGTGAGGTAATATCCCGGGGCGAATCCATGGTAATACCGAATATTTCAAAAAAATTTTCTTTGAGAGCTTCTAAATTCCATTCTTCAGGATAGACATCTTTGCTGGTATACCTCTGTACCATATTTTCTACAGTATCTTCTACCATACCTACAATGATATCCCTGATATTATCACTTAACAGAACGGTTTTTCTCTGTTCATAGATAATCTTTCTCTGGAATTCCATTTCATTATCAAATTGCAATAGCTGTTTTCTTATTTCGAAGTTTCTGGCCTCTATCCTTTTCTGAGCACCTTCTATAGAACGTGTGATAAAAGGATGTTCTATAGGTGTACCCTCTTCTACTCCTAATTTTTCCATAAAATTAGCTATACGGTCTGATCCGAACAAACGCAAAAGGTCATCTTCTAAGGCTAAAAAGAATCTTGAAGATCCTGGATCTCCCTGCCTGCCAGCTCTACCTCTTAACTGATTATCAATCCTTCTACTCTCATGCCGTTCAGTGCCGATTACATGCAGGCCCCCCATTTCAGCTATTCCTGTACCTAAAACAATATCAGTCCCCCTGCCTGCCATATTGGTAGAGATAGTCACTTTCCCCCGTTGCCCTGCTTCGGCAACAATCTCGGCCTCTTTTTCATGATTCTTAGCATTTAATACATTATGTTCAATATGTTCCCGGTCCAGTAATTTGCTTAGCCTTTCTGATTTTTCAATAGATACTGTTCCCACCAGTATCGGTCTGCCCTGCTGATGCAACTCTTTAATTTCTTCCACCACAGCAGTAAACTTTTCTTTTTCAGACTTATAGATAACATCGGGATAGCTATGTCTGATTAAGGGTCTGTTGGGAGGTATTACTGCCACCGGTAAATTATATATCTCAATGAATTCATCCTCTTCTGTTTTGGCAGTACCAGTCATTCCAGCCAACTTATGGTATAATCGGAAAAAATTTTGGAAGGTAATGGTGGCCAGAGTCTGACTTTCACGGGCTATAGCCACATTTTCTTTGGCTTCAATGGCTTGATGCAAACCATCACTATATCGCCTACCAAACATAAGACGTCCGGTAAATTCATCTACAATGATAACCTCTCCATTTTTTACCACATAATCTACATCTCTTCTAAATAATTTGTGGGCTTTCAAAGCCTGAATTATATGATGCTGCAAGTGTACATTATTCTGGGCATAGAGATTATTCACTGCCAGTAGTTTTTCCATTCGAGCTACACCCTCTTCTGTTAAATAGGCAGTCTTTTCCTTTTCATTAATCTTATAATCCTGCTCTTCTTTCAGATGGTATATCAATTTATCTATTTGAAAATATTTACTGGTGGATTCCTCAGTAGGTCCTGAAATGATTAAAGGTGTTCTTGCCTCGTCAATTAAAATACTGTCTATCTCATCAACTATGGCAAATTCGTGTTCGTATTGTACAATCTCCTCAGGGCTAATACTCATATTATCCCTCAGGTAATCAAATCCAAATTCATTATTAGTCCCGTAAACTACATCTGACTGATAAGCTTCCTTCCTTTGCTCGGTATTCATATCATGTTGAATCAAGCCTACCTTCAACCCTAAAAATTCATAAACCGGGCCCATCCAGAAACGGTCTCTTTTGGCTAAATAATCATTAACTGTAATAATGTGAACACTTTTTCCTGTTAACGCATTTAAATAGGCAGGAAGAGTTGCCACCAGGGTTTTTCCTTCACCAGTAGCCATTTCAGCAATCTTACCCTGATGCAATACCATACCTCCAATCAACTGAACATCGAAATGGCGCATATTGATAGTCCTGCGGGCAACCTCTCTCACCACAGCAAAAGCCTCAGGCAGTATCTCATCTACGGTAATACCCTGAGCAATCTGTTTTTTAAAATATAATGTTTTTTCCTGTAAAACAGTATCCCCTAAATTTTTTATTTCTTTATCCAGCTGATTAATTTTATCTACCAGGGGATTTAATTTATTCAATTCCCTGATATTGGGATCGCCGAATAATTTATTGATAATGTTAACCATTATTTAAAGTATTCCCTTCAAATTTTATTCTGAATTTGCTTCTTCTTGCCGTAACGGCTCTTTTTTCATCATTGTTTTTTGAATAAAAATAAATAGACCAACAAAAATCATTATATCACCGACACTGATAAGTTCATTAGTCGGGAATGATTTTGGCATTGCAAAAACATCTCCCAAAAAAGCAAACAAAGTATTGTTATTCATCAAAAAATGAATTGTACTATTTTCTGTTCCTGAAAAACTTGCAGTATTGTTATTTCCTATCATACTCTGTTTGAACAATACCGGCATTTTTCCTCCATTCAAAACAATGACAAAACCATTGAGCAATAATCCCAGAATAATATACTTAAAACCAGGTAATTTTATATTACGTATTGATACAAAGGTAAGTAGAAAATAGGAAATAATTATTAAATGAGGACCATATTTTAAAATACTGGAATAATTCAGTAATCCAACTAACCATACTCCCAACCTCAATAAAAGGGCTATTGCAAATAGTGGGATCCCTTCTATAGTAATATGGCTCAGTCTATCTAATTCACCCCCACGTAATAATCCTCCTGTTATACTAATAATAATTATTATTATATATAGCATTATTAAACCTTCTTTTCTTTTAATAAAGAAATAAACGTTTTTATCATTTCAGGATCAAATTGTTTTCCCGATTCATTTTCTAATTCTTCTAAAATATCTTCTTCCGAAAATTTTTTACGATAAGGACGATCTGAATTCATAGCATCATATGCATCAACAATAGCCAGTAATCGTGCAGTTTTAGGAATATCCTCCCCTTTCAGCTGGTTAGGGTACCCCTTTCCATCAAAACGCTCATGATGATACAATACTGTTTTGGAACATTTTTTTAAAAATTCAACTGATTCAATAATATTCGCTCCGATAACAGGATGTTCTTTTATTTTCTCATATTCCTTTTCGGTTAATTTATCTTTTTTCCCCAGTATACGGTCTTCTATGCCAATTTTCCCAATATCGTGCAGGATAGCGGCATATTCTAAATATTCAATCTCTGGTTCAACAAAACCCAGTCTTTTAGCCAATTGTACAGCCATCTGGGAAACTCTTTCTGAATGGCCAAGGGTATAAGGATCTTTAGCATCTATGGTAGCAGCTAAGGTGCGAATAGTATCCAAATACATTTTACGCATTCTGGCATATAGTTCAAATGATTGCCGGGCTAATAAAAGCGGTAAGAAAAACAAAAGAATTCCAAGAATACCAATCTGTACGTAAATAACAGCCATTATAAAGCCTAAGGGTGCCTCTGCAATATAGCTAGGAAGTACCTCTTTAATATTAATCCTGTATACTTTGCTAATATTCATTCCCGTATCCAGGGAAATCACTATAGCAACCAAAAAAGAATTAATCAAACAATAAGAAAAAGCACACAAGGCTGCTGGTCCCAAATAATTAAAAAAATTCTCTTTTCCTACCATACCTCCGGCAAGAAGGTATACTACACCAGCCAATCCTGAGGATAAAGAATATTGAGAAGCATTAAATATTGATTTGTACCATGATCTTTCTTTTCTGAAAACAGTCCAGATAATACTAAAAAATTCCAAAACCATGGCTAATAAGGGACCGTAGACCAGGATTACAACAAAACTGATGGGAAAAGAAACGGAAATAAAACCTCCTACAGGTAATGAGACACGAGTATATTCGGCTAAAATTGAAATTATGATGAAAAACAATATGGGAAGCCATATTGTAGAGATTATGGGCATAGTGGGCAACAATAAGATAAACAGAGTGATGGATGATAAGGTAACCAATGAAATATATATTTTTAACTTATAATTCAACTTGCATTCTCCCTGACTGTTGAATTGATAGGTCGGTGACTCTTAATTATTTACCAACTAAACTTTGCGCCACCGGCCAGTAGCAGGGCCATGACACTGATTAAAAAGCTGATTAATTTAGCTTTATTAATTTTCATGTCGCACCTCCACGGTTTTTCTTTGTTCTAAAAGAACAAGCAAAAACCGCTACGCTTCGCTCGGGTACAAATTTTTTTGCTACTTATTACCCTCTCTTAATTGGCTTTATTTAAGAATCACCGACCTATCTGTTTATCTTTTAAACTGAAAACAATTTTTATATTATTGAATGTTTTTTATTTCACCAGTATTCTACGATTGACTGCCTGTAATATTGCCTTAACTACAGACTTGTGCTGATCATCATCTACGAGTGCAGCACCAATTAAATTCTCCTTTCCCTGTTCATTAATCAAATTAATTAATATTAAGATAATCTCTCTATCTTCCAGTTTTACTTTTTTAATCTCTTCTACCTGAAAAAATATTTTCCCGTTTAAAAAAGAGGTAATGGCCTCCAAAGTTGCCAGGGTTATGATATACTCTCTGTTTTTATCCCAGTTAACACAATTAATCTTACCTTCAAAAATTTTGTTATTATTTTCTAATTTGACTATTATCTGTAAATTATCCCCTTCAGCAGAAATTAAAATATCTGTAAATTTTAACCTTGGTGAAAGATTTTTTTCTTCTGTTACCTGGGCAATACTTATCTTACGATAATCAATGGCAATATTGTACTTAGCCATTAGCAGAGATTCCACATCGCGACTAATCTTTTTAGGACTGTAAAAATCTTTGGTGATAATATGGATTTCTTCAATCTCTTTATTCTCAGCTAAGACAATTTTAGAAAATAATACACCGTTTAAAGAATTAATCGAATTTTCAATATCTTTTGTCTTGGAACCGGGCTGAGGCGGAATAATAAAATTACGGAAATTATTTATGGAGACATTATTCATTTAGTGCTCCCTCTTTTTAAACTATATTTCAGGTTCTATTAAGCCAAAATTGCCATCCTTCCTCTTATAAAGAACATTAATCTGAGCAGTCTCTTCATTACTAAAAACGTAGAAATTATGGCCTAAAAGTTCCATTTGTAAAGTAGCCTCCTCTGGAGACATTGGTTTTAGAACAAACCTCTTATTTTTAACAATTCTTCTTTCCTGGTTGAGATGGGCACTGCTATCTGGTTCTTCGGTCTCAACAATAACGGAAACCCTTTCTTTATTGTACTCATTGCTATACTTAGAGTAAAGTCTTTCTTTATATTTAATTATCTGCCTTTCTAATCTTTCTACAACTCTGTCAATAGAATTGTAAATATTATCACTTTCTTCTTCTGCCCTGATTATAGCCCTTTTTGCCTGCAAGGTTACTTCAAAAATATGTCTGTTTTTTTCCACACTGACAGTAGCCACTGCTTCAATAATCTGGTCAAAGTACTTTTCTAATTTCATCATTTTTTTTCTAACATAATTTTCTATAGAGTCATTTACCTCAAATTGTTTTCCTTTTAAAATTAAATTCATATTGCTGTGCCTCCTTTAAACAATTTAATTTTAAAATTCATAATTTTATAAATTTCTTATTTTAAAAAAAGATTAATTATCTTGCCAGATTATTTCCCAGTTAAGGTTGCAAACGATATTGTTCTTAATAATCTCGTATTATATTATTATAACATCCTTATAGTTTTTTCCCAATTTTTTTAAAAAATTAATTATTATATTGAGGGAACTATGTATAAGACATTCTTATGAATTTAAGAATATCCCTCCTTAGGCTGACCTGGTCTTTTACCCCACATTCGCCTGCTGAGAGGTTTGCTATCTTTTCACTACTACTCTTCTCCTGTTATATCTCTAAAACAGGGCAGGACTAACTCCAAAGCCGCACCATGCTCGGTAACTAATAATCGTTACCTTACGTGGGTCGTTTTGCCTGCGGCTGGCATCGACTTTCAACCACAGCCCAAAGGAGGGAAATCTTTACAGTATTCATACCCCTCTGGCTAATGTTAAAACATATAGCTTACTTATTCCTGTTTTTTTCAATTCCAGGCAAATAGCTTCAATGGTCGCTCCGGTCGTAAAAATATCATCCAGCAATAGAATACTGGAAATACCATTTAATTGAAAATCGGGATTTATAGCATAGACATTTTTCACATTATTTTTTCTCTCTACTTTTGATAAACCAACCTGTGAGAGATTTTTTTTATACTTTATTAATAAATTTTCGGTGTATTTAATGGAAAAATAATCAGCGATATATTTTGCCAATAGACCACTCTGATTGAAACCCCTTTTTAAACAATCATCTTCAAACAATGGTACCGGAGTGATTAATCCAATTTCTTTAATCTTTATTAGGTCATTTGCAGATAGATAATTAATCATTAACTTCCCCAGAGGCTGCACTAATTTTACCTGTTTTTGGTATTTAAGCAAATGAATACATTCCCTTAATACTCCCTGGTAATATGCGACTGACCGGGTAAAATAGAAATGGCGTTCTTTATGGCGGCAGTCAGCACATAGAGCGCCTTTCTCAAAATCAACTTCTGGTGAAAAGGGTTTACCACATTGATAGCAATAGGGCATAGGGATTAACTTGATTAGTTTCAGACAATCACCGCAAATACTATAACCATGGGATTCCTTGATTGGTCTGCCACAATTCTGGCAACTGATAGGATAAATAAGACTAAGAAATCCTTCTTTTAGATAATCCCAGAAATTACTATCAGTCATATTGTTGAAATTTAATTATTTCGCCCCCCCCCGAAACTTAATTACACAATTAGGTTCCTTCCTGCCAGCTCTCTAGATACTTTCTTTGTTCGACAGTAAGTTCATCTATTTCAATTCCCATACTTTTTAGCTTTAGAGTTGCTACCTGTTGGTCAATACCTGCAGGAACCGGGTAGACTCTTTTCGATAGCAAATTCGCCTCTTTGATTAAATATTCTACAGATAAAGCCTGGTCAGCAAAGCTCATATCCATAACGCTGGCTGGATGCCCTTCTGCTGCAGCTAAATTTAATAATCTGCCCTCTACTAACAAAAATAGTTGTTTTTGATTTGGTAGAATATAGGAAACTACCCCATTCCTGGCCTCTTCTTTTCTTTTGGCTACCTTTTCTAATTCAGGGATATCGATTTCGGTATTAAAATGTCCCGCATTGGCCAAAACAGCTCTATTTTTCATAAGTATAAATTCATTCCTGCTTATAACATTTTTATTTCCAGTTAAAGTAATAAATATATCCCCTATCTTTGCTGCTTCATTTATTTTTATTACCTGAAATCCATCCATTATTGCCTCTAATGCTTTTAGAGGATCTATTTCTGTGACAATCACTCTGGCGCCCATCCCCCTTGCTCTATTAGCCACTCCTCTACCGCACCATCCATACCCGCATATAACCACTATTTTCCCTGCCAGTAAAATATTAGTAGCTCTGAACAGGCCGTCTATGGTACTCTGTCCAGTTCCATATCTATTATCGAAAAGATGTTTGGTCAAGGCATCATTTACTGCAATAATGGGATACTGCAAAACTCCTTCTTTTTCCATACTCCTCAGGCGTATAACGCCGGTGGTGGTTTCTTCGGTTCCGCCTATTATATTCTTAATGTATTCTTTCCTGTGACTATGAACGGTGGTAACCAGGTCTGCTCCGTCATCCATAGTAATTTGTGGTTCACATTCCAATGTTCTCTCAATATGCTGATAATAACCTTTGGAGTCAATACCCCGTATTGCAAAAACTGGAATTTGATAATCCTGCACTAATGATGCCGCTACATCATCCTGTGTGCTTAAAGGATTAGAAGCACATAAGACCGGGTTTGCCCCACCCGATTTCAGGGTAATCATTAAAACGGCTGTTTCAGTGGTAACATGCAAACATGCAGAGATCCTGATATTTTTTAATGGCTGTTCCTCATTAAAACGTTTTTTTATAGTTGCCAGGACAGACATCTGGCTTTGTGCCCATTTTATCCTTTTTAAACCTGTGTCAGCCAGGGCAATATCCTTTACTTCATAGGGTTCCATATTTTCTCCTCTTTAAGTTCTTTTTAATACCTCTTTTATGATAGCCATGGATTATGCTCTAATTCATGCTTTAAAGTAGTACCAGGTCCATGTCCAGGCCATACCTCGCAGGAATCATCAAAAACCAGGAGTTTTTCTTTGATAGATCTCATTATATCGGCCATGGAGCCTCCCGGAAAATCGGTACGTCCAATACTTTCACGGAATAAAGTATCACCTGTAAAGATAGTATTATTAACTTTAATAGCTACACTCCCCGGCGAATGGCCTGGAGTATGAATGATAGAGAGACATAGTAAACCTAAATTTATTTTCATTCCATCGGTTAAATAGTCATCAGGTGGAGGAGATTGAACTGAAGTCCCGGTATAAAAAGAAAAATTTTTCTTAGGTTCTATCAACATATCCTGATCAAGCCTATGTATCAATAATTTAGCTGAGTATCTCTCCTTTAACTGTTTATTTCCACCAATATGGTCAACATGTCCATGGGTATTAATAATGTATAATAAATGCCATCCGCCATCTTCTATCAAATCTAAAATAACCTTACTTTCCTCAGCAGGGTCAATAACAGCGGCCTCTTTAGTTTCAAGACACCCTAACAGATAGCAATTGGTGGCCAGAGGGCCCATAATTATCCTCTTTAGGTAGAAATCTTTCTGCTTTTTATCCATTACATTTTTTCTCCACTATATCATGTTTAGAAGTCTTCACTATCTAAAATAATAGTAACCGGTCCTTCATTAACTAATTCCACCTGCATCATAGCCTGAAACTGCCCGGTTTGAACATTAGCACCCTCTTTTTTTAAATATTCCGCAAAATATTGATAAAGGAAATCTGCCTCAGCTGGTAAAGCAGCATCGATAAAGCTGGGTCTTCTGCCTTTTCGACAATTTCCATAGAGAGTAAATTGAGATACTACTAAAGCCTCACCTGCTATGTCTAACAATGATAGATTCATCTTGCCCTCTTCATCACTGAAGATGCGCAGGTTTACTGTTTTTTTGGCCATCAGCTCTGCCTCTTTTTCAGTATCCTCTTTTTTTACGCCCAGCAAAATCAGCAATCCCTTGCTAATCTGAGCAATTTCCTGTTCTCCCACTTTTACCCGTGCTTCACTTACCCTCTGAATAACTGCTTTCATCAGCTTACTCTCCTTATTCCCCCTCAGTTCTTCTAACTTCTTTGATTCCATTAAGATTCCTGAGGCGAATCATTATTTCTTTTAAATGGTCAAGTGAATTAACCTCTATAGTCAGGTGTATTATAACCATATTATTTTTGTCAGTTATACCGTTAATGTATTTAATCTCTGCCTTAAAGTTAGAGAGCACCATCGAGATATCAGAAAGTAAATTCTTTCTATCCAGTGATATTATTTTTATATTTACCGGGAAATAGCTATTTTCCGTATCATACCATTCAGCTTTAATAAACCTTTCTGCCTCATGTTTGTAGCTTATTAGATTTGGGCATTCTACCCTATGTATGGTAACCCCTCTTCCTCTGGTAATATAACCAATAATATCATCTCCTGGAACAGGGTGACAACATTTAGCAAATTGGATAAGTAAGTCTTCAACTCCATCAATCTTAACTCCCTTCTCCACCCTTTTCTCTTTTATTATTTCTTCTTTAACCTGGTATTCCTGTTTTTTCTCCTGAGGTAATAGTTTGTTTATTAAATGAATGGGGTTCATTCTCTTACATCCGATTGCTTCCAGTAATGAATCGGGATCAGTATAGCCCATAGTCTGGCATATATCAGCCACCCTTTTTTCTAACTCAGGACTCCAGGGAGTTTTAAATTTTTCCAGCTCCTTCAATACCAGCATTTTCCCTTTTTCCACATTTTCAGCACGGAATTCTTTCTTGAACCAGGACTTTATCCTGGATTTGGCAGAGGTGGTTTGCACAAACTTTAACCAATCCCGACTAGGGCCATCGGAGGTTTTTGAGGTTATTACCTCAACAATATCACCGCTCGATAATTTACGATCAAGTGGCACAATCCGGTTATTAACCTTGGCTCCAACACAATGATGACCAATTTCAGTATGTATGGCATAGGCAAAATCTACTGGAGTAGCCCCTAAAGGTAATATTTTTACATCACCCTTGGGAGTAAAGGTATAGACTTCATATTGCAAAAGATCTATTTTTAGATTCTCCATGAATTCACGCGGATCTTTTAACTCTTTTTGCCAATCAAGAATTTCTCTTAGCCAGGATAATCTTTCTTCAAATTTACTATCTTTAAAAAACTCTCCCTTTTCTTTATATTTCCAATGAGCGGCAATCCCATACTCAGCCGTACGGTGCATCTCCTCTGTTCTAATCTGAACTTCCAATGGCTCACCTTCAGAGGTTATAACAGTAGTATGCAAAGACTGGTACATATTTGATTTAGGCATAGCAATATAGTCTTTAAATCTTCCGGGCATGGGTTTCCAGATAGAATGTAACAGCCCTAAAGAGGCATAGCAATCGGTGATATTTTGACAAATAATTCTAATAGCCATTAAGTCAAATATTTGAAAAAAATATTTCTCCTGTTCAGCCATTTTTTTGTAAATACTATAAATATTTTTTGGCCGGCCCTGTATTCTGGCTTTGATACCAAACTTCTGTAACTCTTCTTCCATTTTTTTCTTAATAAATTCAATATACTGTTCCCGGTCAGCCCTGGTTTTAGCAACTTTTTTAGCTAATTCCCTATATTTTCTGGGATCTAAATTTAAGAGTACATAGTCTTCTAATTCCCACTTCACCCAGTAAAGACCCAATCTATTGGCAATAGGCACATATATATCTAATGTTTCCTGAGCTTTCTGCAAACGTTTTGGGGCAGGCATATATTTTAAAGTTCTCATATTATCTAATCTATCGGCTAATTTTATCAGAATAACCCTGATGTCTTCTGCAATAGCTAAAAACATCTTTCGGAAATTTTCAGCCTGTACTTCCTCTTTGGTTTGAAAAGAAATTTTGCTCAGTTTGGTTACCCCATTTACCAACATAGCAACTTCTTCTCCAAAGACATTCTTAATTTCCTCCAGGCTTACCTGTGTATCTTCTACCACATCATGTAATAAACCTGCTGCAATGGTGATAACATCCATATTTAAATCCGCCAGTATATCAGCTACTTCTAAAGGATGAGATAAATAAGGTTCACCAGAATACCTTTTCTGGTTTTGATGGGCTTCTTGAGAAAAAACATAGGCCTTCCACAATAAATCAAGATCTGCTTCCGGATTGTATGCCTTAATTTTTTCAATTAACGTCTCGACTACAACAGGTTTATCTATTTTTTGATACCTCTTTATTTTATTAAGGTTATTATGGAAAGGGTTCAGGTTTATCTTATTATAACAGGGAAAAAGTTTTATGTTTTAATATATTTCAGTAATGATTATCATTCATAATATATTTTTGGAAAGAGTCAGGGATGATTATATATGACTGGGAAAAACAATTATCTAGATTATTTTTTATTTTATATTATATATCGTATTTTACTAGAGAAAAGACTTCATACCCCTGAAGTTTTTCTCTCCCTCTTAACATTTCTAACTCTATAATGAAATCCGCACCCACCACTATGCCATTTAGTCTTTCAATTAGTTTAAATACGGCCAGAGTCGTTCCCCCGGTAGCGAGCAAATCATCAACCACCATAATACGGTCACCTTTCCGGAAAGCATCCTGGTGAATTTCTATGGTGCTCTCACCGTATTCCAGTTGATAAGTAATCTGTTCCACTTTATAGGGAAGTCTGCCTTTTTTACGAATAGGTATAAATCCTATCCCTAAATTATAAGCAACAGGGGCACCGATGATAAAACCGCGTGCTTCAATTCCTGCAATATAATCAATATTTAGCCCTTCGCAATGCTGAGTAATCTGATCAATACAATATCGGAAACCATCTTTATCTTTTAATAAAGTAGTAATATCTTTAAACTGAATCCCTTTAATTGGGAAATCCGGTACATTTCTAATTATGTTCTTTAAATCCATTAGTTTTAGCCCTCGCTTTCAGAATTAAATCATAGTTTTATGGTTTAGTTTATCGGTATTTAGAGAGAAATTACTTAGTTTTTGCTTTCTTTACTTTTTTAATTGCCTTCAGCTCCTTTTCTTGTTCTCTCTGAGGAGCTGATGATACTTTTTTACCCGATATTTTGAATCTTTTCTTAAAATCCAAAAGCATAGGTCCTGCAATACAGATTGAGGAAAAAGTCCCTACCGATATCCCCACCAGTAAAACAAGTGCAAAATCTGATAAAGTTCCACCGAAAAAATATAGAGCAAAAAGTGGCAATAAAGTAGTGAGAGCAGTATAAATAGTTCTGGTCAAAGATTGATTTATGCTCAAATTAATTACATTTTCCATGGAGATTCGTATTTTAGATTTTAAATTCTCTCTCAGTCTGTCAAAGATGACAATGGTATTGTTAATAGAATAACCCACAATAGTCAGGATAGCAGCTACAATGGGAATAGTAACTTCCTTCTGTAATATAGAAAGTACACCTAAGGTTATCAAAACATCATGGGCTAAAGCTAAAATAGCAGTAATAGCATACAGGAACTGGAACCTTACCGTTATATAAATAATAATACCTATAAAAGCAAAGATAATAGCCAGCACAGTCAGACTTTTTAGAGATTCACCGATAACCGGACCTACCATTTCTACCCTTAATACTTGAAAAGGACCAATCCTGTTTTCTATGGCATTCAGTATTTTCTGCCTTTCCTGCAACTCGGTTTGAGTTGTCCTAATTACAAATTCATCATTGGATAATGATTGTATAGTACTGCCAGCCAGGTTTATTTCACCTAATGCACCTCTAATTTCAGCAACGGTCACATTTTTTTGATTAAATTCCAGCTGCAGCAAGGTACCACCAGCAAAATCTATACCATAATTAAAGCCCTGAGCCAGAATGGAGATAATTCCAACTAAAATAACTAATCCGGAAAGAAGATAACTCTTTTTTCTAAACGAAACGAACTTTATGTCAGTATTTTTTAGAATATCCATTAAAAACCCTCCCATGCACATTATCAGATTAGAGCATTCTTAGTAAATTTTGGTCCTAACAGTTCCAAAAGTAATTTAGTAACCACAATAGCTGTAAACATACTTACCACAATCCCTATACTTAAAGTAACCGCAAAACCTCTTATGGGACCACTGCCAAAATACAGAAGGGCAGCTGCCGCTATTAAGGTAGTCAGGTTGGAATCAAATATGGTGGTAAAGGCCTTGGAAAATCCGGCATCAATGGACGCCCTGAAGGTCTTGTCTAATTGCAACTCTTCTTTTATCCTTTCAAATATCAGTATATTGGCATCCACAGCCATTCCGATGGTCAGTACAATTCCGCCTATGCCCGGTAAAGTCAAAGTAGCATTAAATATAGCCAATCCTCCCATTATCAAAAGCATACATATCAATAAAGCAAGATCAGCAATAAGCCCAAACCATTTGTAGAAAATAGGCATAAAAACAAGTACCAATAATAATCCCACCAGGCCTGCTTTCAATCCACGTTCGATGGAATCTTTACCCAGCGTTGGACCAACTGAACGATTCTCCAAAATCTTAACCTCTACAGGAAGAGCACCGCTTCTCAATAATAAAGCCAGCCTTTGTGCTTCCTCTATGGTAAATTGACCAACTATTGAGGCTTCCCCATTGGGAATAGGTTCCTGTACTACCGGAGCCGATATTTCCTGTCCATCCAGGGTAATAGCCAGAATTCTACCCACATTTTTAGCAGTAGCCTGTTCAAATAACTTGGCACCTTCCTCGTTAAACTCTAATATAACATTGGTTCTACCAAATCTGTCGAAAGAGGTTTTGGCATTCTTCAAATAAGCCCCAGTCAATAGAGTCTCTCCGCTCTCATCTTTAAATTCCAGCAAAGCGGTTTTGCCAATAATATTTTCAGCTTCCTGGGGATCATCCACCCCTGGCAGCTGTACCAAAATCCTCCTTTCGCCCTGACGCTGAATAACGGGTTCCTTCACCCCTTCTGGATTGATACGGTTATTGATAATTTCTATCACCCGATTTACAGCATCGCTATCCACAATGGCATTGGGCGAATCAAGACACTCCAGTACAATATGAGAGCCTCCCTGTAAATCAAGTCCCAAGTGTATGTTTTTATTTAAGGGAAATACGTAATAGAGAGCAATTCCAATAACCGTAATAACCAGAACCAATCTCAGTATTTGCATTTGTTTCATATTAAAAAACTCCTCAATAAATATATCAGAGGGAAGTTAATTCCCATAAATTTTTTACTATTTATACCGCTATTTTTTATTATACTCCACGACTGTCTATCTCAACTAGTAAAAAAGGTCTTCACTATGTGATAGTATAAAAACACTTTAAAAGTGCAAATATTTTTTTATTTTCTATCCTTTAATTAATTCAGGGAATGGATTAATTCTATGGTAAAAAGAAATGAATAATAGGGTCTTAGGTTAAAAAGATAATGAAAATAAAATAAGAAGAAGGGCTGGTTGAAAACCGGCCCTCTTAAGTCTTTTCTTTCAGTTATCTTTAGAATGTTAATTCTCCCTTTTGGAGCCAATAGCATTCCTGGTGGTATTTATTTTTACGTCTTTACTGACTTCCAGAGTAAATACATCACCTTTAATTTCTCTTATAATCCCATATATTCCGCCAATAGTAATGACCTTATCCCCCACTTTTAAACTGTCTAACATTTCTTTGTGTTTTTTTTGTCTCTGCTGCTGAGGACGTATCAGGATAAAATAAAAAATGGCGAAGATAATAATTAATGGTAAGAATTGCTGAATGCTTTGAGACATATGCTTGGTCCACACCTTTCTTTAATAATTCCATTAAATTATAACTAAATAATTTATTTTTATCAAATGTTTTAATACTTTATTTTTAGAGTGTCTCTTCCTGAATCAAGTAATGATCATAAAAATCTTTCGTAAAAGATTCTAAGCTGTTTTCTGAAATAGCTTTTCTTATTTTCTGCATTAATTGATTCATAAAATAAAGATTGTGAATTGTTCCTAAAATTGGTGCTAACATCTCTTTAGCTAAATAAAGATGGCGCAGATAGGCACGAGTAAAATTTTGGCAGGTATAACACTGACAATCTGAATCAAGTGGCCGAAGGTCTTCTTTGTATCGGGAATTGGTAATTGAAATCTTCCCATCAGTAGTGAGCAGACAGCCATTTCTTCCATTTCTGGTTGGCAAAACACAATCAAACATATCAATCCCCCGGCTGACACCTTCCAAAATAGACTCCGGTGCTCCCACCCCCATTAAATATCTTGGTTTTTGAGAGGGTAGTAATGGAATTACAGAATCGAGTATTTCATACATTAAATGCTTCGGCTCACCAACGCTGAGGCCACCTAAGGCATAACCGGGAAAATCTAATTCCATTAGTTTTAATGTATTATCCTTACGAATATCAGGGAAAAGACCGCCCTGAATAATGCCAAATAATACCTGTTCAAGACTGTTATGGTAACCCTGGCACTCCCTTGCCCACTTAAAAGTGCGGTCAGCAGCTGATTGAGTTTCAAACCTGCTGGAGGGATAGGGGATACATTGGTCAAAGACCATGGCGATGTCAGAACCTAAAGCCGTTTGTATCTCCATTGCCATTTTTGGATTAATAAAATGCTGAGAACCATCGAGATAAGACTGAAAGGTAACCCCTTCATCGCAAACTTTATTTATCTTTCCCAGACTAAAGACTTGAAAACCCCCACTATCAGTTAAAATTGCTTTATTCCAGCCCATAAATTTATGCAATCCGCCGCACTCGGCAACCAGCTTGTGCCCTGGTCTTAAAAAAAGATGGTAGGCATTGCATAATATTATAGAGAATCCCAGATCATCTATTTCTTTAGGCAATATCCCCTTGACGGTAGCTTGTGTCCCTACCGGCATAAATACCGGTGTTTCAATGGAACCGTGACTGGTCTTGATAAGACCTAATCGGGCTTTATGGCCAGAATTACAATATTCTTTAATAACCTTAAAACTAAATGGCATGGTAATCCTTTATTTCTGAAGGTGATAATAAGAAAAATAAGTAATTTGATTAAAATTAACTGATTAACATAGCATCTCCAAAACTATAAAAGCGATAATTTTCCCGAATAGCTTCCTCATAAGCCTTAAAAAGATTGTCTCTGCCGGCAAAGGCTGCTGCCAGCAAAAGAGGGGTGGAACGGGGTAAATGAAAATTAGTGATTAAAGTATTAATTATTTTAAAATGATACCCTGGATAAATAAATAGATCTGTCCAGGAGGTACCTGTCATAACTTTATCTTCAGAAAAGGCAGATTCCAGAGCACGGGTAACCGAGGTCCCTACCCCTACCACCCTTCTCTTTTCCAGAAGCGCTTTATTAATAGCCCGCGCGTTTTCCTTACTGATAGTGTATAACTCTTCTTTCATCTGGTGGTTTTCAACCTGATTAACTCTCACTAATTCAAAAGTACCTCGACCAATATGTAGTGTTAAAAAGATTATCTCGATTCCTTTTTTTTCAATATTGTTTAAAAGCTTTCTGGTAAAATGGATGCCTGCGGTAGGAGCAGCGATAGAGCCATCTTCTTCAGCATAGACAGTCTGATAGGCAGAGGGATTTTGTAGATTCTTTTTAATATAGGGCGGAGTTGGTGTTTTGCCGATTTTATGTAAAATCTTTAATAGATTACCCTCTGTTTTCAGTTCCAGCAAGAAGGTGCCCTGCTCTTCATCTTTTTGTAATACAACTGCTCTCAGCTCCTGAGAAAATATTATTTCGGTGTATGGAGAGATTTTACGGCCAGGTTTTAATAAAGCCTGCCAGTGACCTTCTGATGGAGAATTCAGCAACAGAGCTTCAACTTTACCACCTGTATCTTTTTTATATCCGAGTAGACGCGCAGGTATTACCCTGCTATTATTCAATACCAGCAGGTCACCGGGATTTAAATAATCAATGAGCTGAAAAAACTGTTTATGTTCCACATTTCCTGTTTTCCTGTCCAGAATCATTAACCGGCTTTCATCCCTCTCCTTAGATGGCTCCTGAGCAATATAATGGGGAGGTAATTCATAATCAAAAAGAGTTATATCCATTGTTAGCTCTAAGTACACATTTTTAATAAATTTTAGTTAATTCAATTCCTTGATAATAGTATTTTAAAATTTCCTCATAACTGAACCCAAGTTTAGCCATACCATAGGCACCCCACTGGGAAAGCCCCACGCCATGCCCAGAGCCCTTACCATTAAAGATAATTGTTAAATTAGATGGAACATTGTTATTTTCAAAGACTTTTGGGTTATTCTTTTCCTTTATTTCTGGTGTTTTTTTGGGACGGTTTAGCAATGCAATCAACTCAGAGATAGTAAAACTTCTATCCTCCTTAAGAATTTCGGTTACATCTTCTTGTGGATTTTCCTGGGTTGGTTTTGATATTGGCAATTCATTTTTTTGAGGTTCTGGTTCTAACCTGCCTCCCCCCTGACTCTCCATATTGAAGAGAGAGCTTCTAACTAAGTTAGGTCCGATTAACAATCTAAAATCATTTGTCTTAAGAGTGATTTTTTTACCATTATCCCCCAGAATATTTATTGACTTCACCCGACCGGTTATGGTTTGTTCTCCAATATTAATTTCCTGAATGGAATTTAACTGATGTCCATTTTGTGCTAGTTTAGTCAAAATCTCCTGTTCTGAGAGAGAACAACTCCATTTATGATTAGGAGGTGAAACTAATTCCTCATACTCAGAAGAAACACTTCTAAGATAGGGAACATATCCTCCCCATACATCCTCGCTATTTTCCGTGGAACCACCACAATCTGAATGATATACCGCATTAATTGGTTCCCCCTTATAGGTAGCAATTATACCTTTGGTATCATTTACTGCCTTATTAGTAGCAGGATGTTCATAAGAAACACCACCATACTCCTGGCTGTTTGCGGTAGCACAGATATTATAACCCTGGTCAATGTATTTATTCATATTAGCCAGAGCAAAGGTTCTGGCTGCAATAGCTTGAGCCCTTAGCGCTTCTCCAGGCCAGTCTGGTGAAATCTCTTTTTTTAAAACCCCAAATAGATATTGCTCTAATCCTATAATATTTATCACTTTTAAGAGTGACTTTTGTACCCTTATTTCTAGGTCACCCCTGTACTTTGTTCCTTCAACCTGAAGAAAACCATCTTCTCTGGGGATAATTTTGATGCCCTGACTTGTCTTAAAAGATTGGTTATTAATTTTTAATCCCTGTGCTTCAGCAATTATTTTCAAGGCACAACTATCCTTCTGTATCCACAAATTATCTCCGGACTGAAGTGCAAAAATCTTTAATCCTTTATCTCCTTTAATGGTAACTTCTTTACAATTGAGTAAGATTCCCACTCTTAAAACGGGCGTTGCTGCCACAGCTTCTAAATTAATAATAAAAAAAATAATAAAAAGCCAGAGTATGTATATAGACTGAAAGTATCTTTTTTTAGGCGGACAGCTTCTAAAATAGTTCAATAAATGTATCATACAAATACTCCACATAGTCCCTTTTTTGGTAGATTCAGGAAAAATATTATTTAAAAATTCGTAAGATAAGAGTTAACAGGATACTTAACAGAATGGATATCCCCAATGGGAAATAAAAAACAAAATTTTTTCTCTTTATTAAAATATCTCCTGGTAAACGAAAAGAAAGAGAAGGTAATTTACCCAGTAATAAAAGAACAAGTCCGGAAATTAAAATCAACACTCCGGTTATAATAAGCATTTTAGCAATGGCATTTACACTATTCATAATCTTTTAAATATCTCCCTTAAAACAGCGTCGCATTATCATCGTCTTCTAAGCTGTATCTGTGTAGGGAAAAATAATTATAAGCCATTTCGGTTGTTCTCCGACCCTGTGGGGTTCTTGCTAAAAATCCTTTTTGTAAGAGATAAGGCTCATGCACATCACATATCGTCTCCTTATCTTCATTTAAGGAGGCAGCAAGAGTATCCAGACCCACCGGTCCACCTTTAAATTTATCTAAGATGACTAAGAGTAATCTCTTATCAATATCACATAAGCCCTGGTCGTCAATTCCCATATTTTTCAAGGCAAAGAGGGCTATTTCATCACTTATTATCCCCTCTCCTTCAATTTGCGCATAATCACGAACCCTTTTTAACAGCCTGTTGGCAATTCGGGGCGTTCCCCGGGAACGTTTGGCAATCTCCCGGGAAGCGCTCTCTTCTATCTTAATGTCCAGAATAACAGCTGAACGAACAATAATCTGATGAAGCTCTTCTTCATTGTAATACCCTATTCTGGAAATTACACCAAAACGGCTCCTTAAAGGTGAGGTAATCAAACCGGTCCTGGTAGTAGCACCTATTAAGGTGAATTTGGGCAAATCTATCCGAATGGAGCGGGCACTGGGACCCTTTCCAATCAAGATATCCAGTGCAAAATCTTCCAAAGCAGGATATAGAATCTCTTCCACAGAACGATTAAGCCGATGGATTTCATCGATAAAGAGAACCTCTTTTTCTTTAAGATTAGTCAGAATAGCTGCCAGGTCGCCAGCCCTTTCAATAACAGGACCAGAGGTCATTTTAATATTAACCGACATCTCTTTAGCGATGATATTGGCCAAGGTGGTTTTTCCTAAACCAGGAGGTCCATAGAGCAGAATATGGTCTATTGGCTCATCTCTCTGCAGAGCAGCCCGAATATAAATAGAAAGATTGCCTTTCACATTTTGCTGACCAATAAAGTGCAGTAGTTTTTGTGGTCTTAAATTAGCTTCAGAATCCAGGCTTTCTGTTTTTAAGTCTTTTTCAATTAAATCTTCTTTTTTATTCATAATCCAGTTACTTTTTCATAATATATGTACTATGCTTGAATTATTTATAAAAGTTATGCTTTTACTATAATCTGGTCTGAATTATAATTCATCAATATTAATAATATTATCAAAAAATATAATCTATTTTTTTAAAGCCTCTTTGATTAAATCTTCAATTCCCATAGAACTATAGTCAGGTATTTTTTCCATTGCATTTAATATTTTTTGTTTTGCTTCCCTTTCAGAATAACCTAAGCCTTTCAAAGCCTCAATGCCTTCATAGACAATATCTTTCTTTTCCTCTTTAGTTATTATTTCCTGGTTAACCTTTAACAATTTGAATTTTTCTTTGAGTTCCAAGACCATCTTTTTAGCAGATTTGAGACCAATACCAGGAATACTGCTGATAGTAGTTAAATTTTCTGATAGAACAGCGTATTGAAAACGTTCTGCTCCCATATCAGAAATTATATTCATAGCTACCTTCGGTCCAATACCTGGGGTATCTAATAAAATTTTAAAAAAATCGCGTTCACCCTTTTCCAGAAAACCATATAAAGCCAGACGATCTTCTCTTATATATAGATAAGTATAGACAGTCTGGGAAGATTTATTAATATCAAACTCGGCATTCAGAGGTACCTGCACATGGTAGCCTATTCCATTAACATTAACAATAAGGGAACCTGGTTCAGTTAACTCCAGTATCCCTGTTAAAGATGATATCACAGTATTTTCCTTTACAAGGATGGATATAGAAAAATTTTAAAATAATTCTATAAAAATTATAAAACATACCATCAACGAGACGAGGATAGAATTTTTATTTTAATATGAATATTTATGGTGAATATGACAAATTGCTACTGCCAGAGCATCAGCGGCATGTTCATAATCAGGTTTTTTCATTAAACTCAATAAAACTCTAACCATTTCCTGAACCTGATTTTTACTGGCTCGGCCATATCCTACAACAGATTGCTTGACCTGCAGGGGGGTATATACATAAAAATTAATTCCCGTCAATGTAGCCGTTAAGGCCAATGCCCCCACTACCTTTCCCACATTAAGTGCACTTCTGGTATTTTTACTAAAAAATATCTCCTCAAGAACAAGGTCATGAGGAGAATACTGTTTAATAAGGTCATCTATCTCGAAATGTATATTCTTTATCTTATCAGCTAATGTTTCATTTACACAATTAACAATACAACCATGGCTGACTGCTCTTATTTTATCTTTTTGAATTTCAATTAATCCATAACCGGTATGGTTAAGGCCTGGATCAATACCTAAAATAATCAAATTTATTCCTGCCCAGTGGTAAGTTCTTCTATAACCTGGTCATCAATATTAAAATTAGCATATACATTTTGTACATCATCCTGGTCTTCTAATTGTTCCATCATCTTTAACATCTGTTCAGCCTGATGTCCTTCCAGTTCTACGGTAGTCTGAGGAATCATGGTAATTTCTGCCAGGGAGTATTTTATCTGTTTTTCATCTAACAATTTTTTAAATTTTTCAAACTCGGCCGGGGGCATGGTGACCTCAACATTTTTTTCATCTATCTCAATGTCATCGACTTCTACTTCTAAGGCTAAATCAAGTATCTGGTCCTGATTGACCTTTTCTCTATCGAAAGAAAAATAAGCCTTCTGAGAAAAAATCCAAGCCACACAACCGGTGGACCCAAGGTTTCCTCCACCTCTGGTAAAAATTCTTCTTATCTCTGAAACTGTTCTATTGCGATTATCAGTAAGGGCTTTAACCAAAACAGCCACACCGCCAGGCCCATAGCCTTCATAAATAACCTCCTCATAAGACACTCCCTCCATCTCACCGGTACCCTTTTTAATTGCCCGTTCAATATTTTCACTGGGCATATTATTCTCTCTGGCCAGTAGGATGGCATTACGCAATTCAGCATTTGTTTCCGGATCTCCTCCATTGCGGGCAGCTACAGAAATAAGCCTGATTATCTTTCCAAACAGTTTGCCCCTTTCAGCATCAGCTTTTCCTTTTTTTCTCTTAATAGTACTCCACTTTGAATGTCCTGACATAAATTAGTCCTCTTAAAAGTTTTTCTTATTTTAACATATAAAAAAAACCGTTTCAATTACTGTATAAAAACAAAAAACCTGTATAATAAAATTTCTATTTCTTTTATTAAAGGTTATTAATCTATTTTTTAAATTTAAAGGCAGGTGGCCTGTTTCTTTTGTGAACACTCGACTGACTCATTGTTAAAATTAATTTTTCTGTTTTTTTATCTGTTATTTCTCCATTTTTTAAAAAATTATCCAGTTGTTTATAACTGAAACCCATTTCTTCTTCATCGGTCTGGTTTTCCCATAAGCCACCCGAAGGTGGTTTAGAAATTATATTTTGTGGAATTTCTAAAAATTGGGCTATTTCAATAACCTCACTCTTTAAAATATTCCCCAGGGGCAAAATATCAACCCCCCCATCTCCATATTTCGTAAAATAGCCAACAGAAATTTCACTTTTATTTCCGGTCCCCACCACTAAATATCCGAAAATACTGGCGAAGTAATAAAGGGTTATCATTCTTAATCTTGGCTTAATATTAGCTTTTGCCATCCTGTTGTTGAAGGTGGTGTCCATGGTGGATAACAACTGGTGGTATATTGGAGTTAGATCAATATTTTTATAACTAAGATGATATTTTTTAACAATACTCATTGCGTCATTAATATCATCATTTGTGCTTTCACAAGGTAAGATTAAAGCCATAGTATTATCAGGGAATGCTTTTTGACACAAAGCAGCGATAACTGCAGAATCCAACCCTCCACTCAAACCGAAAATAACACCATTCTTTTTGGCAGATAACACTTTCTTTTTTATCCAGAAAATTATTTGGTCAACTTTTTCCTTTAACAGTATTTTTTTTGATTGAATATCTACTTCCATACCTCCCCCTGAAATAAAAAATTCCCGGCAGTGTCCTACTCTCCCACAGATAAACTGCAGTACCATCGGCGCTGGAGGGCTTAGCTACTGTGTTCGGGATGGGAACAGGCGGTTCCCCTCCGCCATC
>JAKPKS010000089.1 GCA_029553585.1 Candidatus Atribacteria bacterium
ACTTTACCCTAGAAACTAAATCGGCAGGTTATGAGCCAGGCAATTACCAAGCTACACCCTATGCTATTGTGGCTGGCGGCGGGGGTGGAGTTTTTCAGTGTGGTGATTTACTGGCTTATGACGGCGGGCCGTTAAATCAGGACGGATATTTTACTGGAAATGGTGGATATTATTTGACACGTATGCTAGAGCCAAGTCAAGATTGTTGGCTAATGAACAATTTAAATGCTGGGGTTTTTAATTCTAGTGATCCAGATTACGGAGACAAAAGATGTTATGAGGATAATCAAGACTATTGTGACCAAGAGGGTGGTCTTTATACTGTATCTCAGGGAGAATTATTATGTCCTCCGGGATGGTCTTTGCCAACGCTATACCAGATAGAAGAGGGTGAATTTAGGCAATTAGATTTTTATTCTTCTGGTTTTTGGGACAATATTCCTGGAGAATATATTAATACAGCCTGGCTAGTTATCAATCACTATGAGGGGGGTATGTACTATTTTTATAGAGAAGATGGGAATTTTCCACCGAATGTATTTTTATTAGATCGTCCAAGCGGGGACGCTGCTGCCTCGGTGCGTTGTGTGAAAGATAATTAGATGTTATTTTTAGTAATATATAGTTTTATAATTTTACTATAAGTACTTGCAGGTGCTAATATTTGGTTATAGATAATTTGTTAGTGTTTCAAATATTAAAATATTTGGATAATATAGGTGTTTTTCTTATTTAATAGTATACAAAGTAAGTCCGTCATGATCGTAGCTCCTAAATAATTTTACTCTCATTTTAGGCACTGAGGGGGGCAAAATTATGGAGATGATATTTAAGTCTTATCATTGCTCGGGGTTTGCTAGACTTTATAATTATGCCAATAAATATATTATATAGTTACTAAGGAAGTCCTCAAAGAATAAAGATATTAGGCCTTTGACGTAATTATGGTCTTAAACTAATATATCTATGGTAGAAGATATCAAGAGAGAAAGACATAGAGGGTCTAATTTCAGGCAGCCAAACTAGAAAAATAATAATTGTCGTATTGTATTTATTAGTCAATGAAATTAGACGGCTAAGGTTAAAATTTGTCCTAATATGAGTAAAGCTAAGATCAAGATCTTTTTAGATCAGCTTAATGAGCCCAGGGCCTCATTACTATCTGAACCTACAATAGGTCGAATCATTAAGGACAAGAAGATATATCATTACAGACAAAAATAATTTATAATGGTACAATTAAATTAGTGGTTAGGTATAAAAAACTAAAAAACCTAAAGATTTAATAACTACTAGTCCCGGAGAGTTAGTAGAGATAGACACCATAGCTAGTTTATGAATGGGTTAAAAAGATATACCGTAACGGCTATAGATACCTATGCCGTCCGGCTTTTTCTAGTATTATACTAGAGCTAGCAGTGCTAATGCTAAAGACTTCTTTCAGGAGCTACCGATGGTTTTGCTATAAGTTTGTTTTAAGCCTATGAAAAAAGCTTTTACCTTAGTGGAATTATTGGTGGTTATTGCCATTATTGGTATTCTTTCTACTTTATCAGTAGTGGCTCTAAATAGTGCCAGAGCTAAAGCCCGTGATGCTCGTCGTCTTTCGGATATTAAACAGATTCGGACGGCCCTAGACATGTATTCGGACGGCCCTAGACATGTATTATGATAGTGCTGGGACTTACCCTACATCTTTAATTCCTGGTAGTCATTTATCGTACAATGGTTTGGATTTTCTGGCTAAGGTGCCGGATGACCCCTTATCTAGTCAGCATTATATT
>JAKPKS010000093.1 GCA_029553585.1 Candidatus Atribacteria bacterium
CATAGGACCCAATCTTCAACATCACTTATTCCAGTCAGGCCTTGAAAAGAAAAGACCTCAGATAGGCATTCGACCCTGCTATAGCGGATTGCAGGTACAGGGCACCGCTAGCTCCCCGTCTAGCACGGCCATGAATATACTAGTAGTGAGTTTTGCGTCTTACGTAAAAACAAAATAAAAACAATAAACTAAGAACTTCTTTGCTTTTCACTGCGAATCGAGCATCAGCCTGATATGGAAGTCAGGTTCACTGTAACTCATATTTTCTTTATGCATTTAACACAAAACTCAAGACGCGCGACGTACGACGAACTATAATGGCGGAGAGGGCGGGATTCGAACCCGCGAGGCAGTGTTTAGCCGCCCAATCGCTCTCCAGGCGATCCCGTTATGACCACTTCGGTACCTCTCCATATTAAAAAAGTATTATAGTATACATTATAACGTTATCGTTAAATTCTTTGTTAAAATAAAGCTGATGCGTAAAAGCTTTAAGTTTTATTTTCGAAGTTTTTAAAAATATCAAAAATATAAGGACAGTTTTTTATTCTAATACATTTTCGGGAAAAAAGCTACTTTTTATCTAATTTTTACCAGAAAAAATACTGCATTAACGACACCTGGTCACTTCCACCTGCCGGCAAAAAGAAATTATCTCGCAGCGGGAACACCAGGGTGATATGGGGTTACATATCTTCTGACCGTGTGCAACCAGATAAGTATTAAAAGAAATCCAGTGTTTTTGCGGCAAAATTTCCATCAAATCCTGCTCTGTCTCCAAAGGTGTTTTGGTTTTAATAATACCAATGCGGTTGGAAATACGATGAACATGAGTATCTACGGTAATAGTAGCAATATTAAAAGCAATACCTAACACCAGATTGGCTGTTTTTCTACCTACTCCTGGCAGCCTCATCAAGTCATCAATATTATCAGGTACAGCTCCTTTGTATTCCTGTAACAGGAGTTGTGCAATCTTTTTTAAATTTTTAGCTTTTATCCGATAAAAACCAGCCGGATAGATAAGCTCTATTATCTCCTCTTCAGTCATCCGGGACAAACTCAATGGATCTGGAGCTCTTTTAAATAACCTTTCTGTTGCCTGAGCAGTAACCTCATCTTTGGTACGGGCAGACAGTACCGTGCCTATTAAGACCCTATAGGGATACTCTTTCAGCTTTTGTATCTGGTTAATTACCGGCAGGTAATTAAAGGATGATATTTCCTGTTGAAGAGTTTCCATTAAAAGATCATAATCTAATTCCCGGGCATAAGGTAAAATCATAGATTGTTGTTCCGTATAATTTTTATAATGATATTCCTGCCATTTTAATTATTTTAAAGGCCTGCTCAGGAAATGAATCTGGTCTCCCTGCTTGGTCTTGGTACCTTGATTACCATAAAAGTCAGCTCTTCATCACTCTCATTATACCAGCAATGTACTATATCTTTGGGGCTTTCGATCAGAGTATTAGCATCTACTTCCTGCTTCTCTTTCCCTATTTCCACTATGCCCTTTCCTTTCAAAACATAGAAAGCTACATCGACCGGAGTGATATGCTTTTTTAAGGATTGGCCCGGGTTTAAGGTAATAACCGAAATTACGGCATGTTCAGTATTATACAGGTTCCTGGCATCAACATTGTGAGCAGTTTCCATAATTGGCATTTCAGATAATTTTCTGATAATCATAGTAAGTCTCCTTATTGTTATTTTTTATATTTGAATTCTAATATATGGTTATGGCGTATGCTATTCTAAAATA
>JAKPKS010000102.1 GCA_029553585.1 Candidatus Atribacteria bacterium
GAACAAGAGATAGCAAAATTCTGGCAAGCCAAAGAACAGGAAATTGGTGAGCAAATCAGAGGAAAAGATATGTGCGAATATCTTGGTGGATATAACGATTTAAAACAACGTGCCTGGGGACTTCTATATTTTACTGATAACTCGTTTTATGCCCAGATCTACACCCAAAAGAATTGGTGGACTACCTTGTTTGGCTCCGGGCAGGGAGTTACTGCCAGAGAAACCATACAATTTCAAATACCCTGGAATATGGTTAAGTATATCCATCTCCCACCTAAGAAAAATGTTTTTTTATCAATATTTACTGCGCCAGATTATCGGGTTAATATTAAATATGCGCAGGATGGTTTAGAAAGCATACTCGTGTTATTAATTTATTCCCGCTCAACCCGGGAAAAATTTTTAAAGTGTTTTCAAGATTATCATCACATCAGTTAAGCTAAAAATGGTAAACCAATTATGGAATATATGAACTACTTTCAGACTGTTGCACGTTCGGCCAAGTTTGAAAATATTATTAAAAAGAGCAGGTTTATTGCCCTTGTGCAGGGAATTGAAACTGAACCTGAGGTGAGGTCTTTTCTGAAGGAAGCTGCTCAAAAGTATCCAGATGCTGCCCACCATTGCTGGGCTTATCGCTTAGATTCCGGTAAAAATAAGATTTCTCAATATTCTGATGGTGGTGAACCAGCCAATTCAGCCGGTCCACCCATTTTACAGGCTATTAAGCAGGAACAGTTAACCAATGTTATAGTCTTAGTGATTCGTTATTTTGGGGGAATAAAATTGGGCAAGAGTGGATTAATTAAGGCTTATCGAGAAACCGCTCGTTCAGGATTGCAACAAGCGGGTAAGAAAAGAAGTTACCCCTGGCAGGAGTTTATTATCGAGGGGATTGAATATCAGTCTCTGGGTACTATTTTACAATCAATCGAAAGTAAATCTGGTAAGATTGATGATATACTTTATGGGGATAGGGTAAAAATCTCAGCCCTACTTCCGGAAATAGAGCTGGAATGGCTGCAGCAGTTAATTAATAATGTCACACAAGGAAAAGCGGGGCTTAAAATTGGCGCCATAAGATGGATAGATGGTTGAATAAAAATTAAAATGTATAATAAATGAGGTAATTATGAAAGTATTAATTATTTATTATTCCCGCTCTGGCCATACAAAAAGTATCGCTGATATGATAGGAAAAAGGTTAGGAGCAGTGACAGAAGAAGTAGTGGATCATAGAAACAGGAAGGGTTTATGGGGATTTTTCGTAAGCGGTAGAGAAGCTTATGCAAAGAAGATTATTCCCATTGAAAAGTTAAAAAATGATATCTCGTTATACGATTTGGTCATTGTGGGTACGCCTGTCTGGGCCGGAAATATGTCTTCACCAATCAGGAGTTTTTTAAAGGAGTATAAAGATAAAATTCCCAGGATAGCTTTTTTCACTACCAGTGGGGGACCTGACACCAAAAATATATATTTAGAGATAAAACAAATAACTGCCCAAAAGCCGGTAGCTGTAATAAATCTCACCAATCAGGATATTAAAAAACAATCCTATTTAAAAATGGTTGATAACTTCGTAACCAGTATTAAAGAAAATTTAAAGGATAAATAGTAATACAATGCAGGAAAAAGAGTTTGAGAAGTTGGTAACTGAGGCAATCAGTGAGTTACCAGCATATTTTCGGGAGAAAATGGAAAATATTACCATACACATTACAGATTTTCCTGACCAAAATACTTTACAGCGATTAGGCCATTCATCTCCTTATTCTGTCCTAGGTCTCTATCAGGGTGTTCCGGTTACTAAAAGAGGAATACATTATGGTAATGTAATGCCAGATAGGATCTTTATTTACCGCAAACCAATTCTTCGCAAAAATAGATACAATCCTGATATAAAAAGGGAAATAAAACGAGTTGTTGTACATGAGGTAGGGCATTATTTTGGCTTGAGTGACCAGGAATTGTATTCCATTGAAGCGGAACAGCTTACACTTGAAAAAAAAGATTAATAAAAAATGGAACAGCACTTCAATTGAATTGAAAACTAATTCATTTTTATAAAATATTTATCATTTTAAATAAATTTTATGACAATTGTTTTTAAAGGGAGGGATAAAACATAATTTCATTTGTGGAAACACATGCTCATCTGGATATGATAAAAAGGGAAGTCAAGGATGTTGTTCAAGATGCCAGGCAGGCTGGAGTAACTAAAATAATAACTATTGGAATTGACTTAGAGTCATTTCAGAAAAACTTAGCTTATGCGGAACGGTTTAGCAATGTTTATACTGCAGTAGGATTTCATCCGCACGAAAGTAAAAAGATGAAAGAGGGGGAGTTGTTCTTATTAGAAAAGATGGTTACTCATCCAAAAAATGTAGCTATCGGCGAAATAGGTCTCGATTATTATTATAAACATAGCTCTCCTGAGGCTCAAAGTCAGGCTTTCCAAAAACAGATAGATTTAGCCAATAAATATGATTTGCCGATTATTATTCATGATAGGGATGCACATCAGGAAACGGCCAATATTTTAACTGAAAAAGCTCAAGGGAAGAAGGTAGTCCTGCATTGTTTTTCTGGTAACATCTCTTTGGCAAAATGGTGCGTAGAACAGGGTTTCTACTTTGGTATAGGGGGAGTAGTCACTTTTAAGAATGCTTTGGAATTAACACGGGTGGTTAAGGAGATACCTCTAAACAGGATTCTACTGGAAACAGATTCTCCTTTTTTAACCCCACATCCTTTTCGTGGTAAACCGAATGAACCGAAATATATTCCCTATATTGCCGAAAAAATTGCCCAGCTGAAAGGAAAAACTGTTGAAGAGGTTGCACAAATCACCACAGAAAATGCACAATATTTTTTTAAAATTTAATTATTTTTTATATCACAAAAATTTTTAATAAAAATAGGTTTAAAAAATAAAATATTTTTAATATTTATTTGACTTTTGTGAAAACAATTAGTAGAATGGTAAAAAATAAAGAATTAATGAAGATGAACAAAAACTTTAGTATTACCCCAAATTTTAATAATGTCTATTATTACTACTATTATAATCCGGAGGTAGGTGCCTATCGGGTTTAGTAGTAGTTAACTAAGATTAACTTAAGCCAAACAAACCACAGGTCCTTACCTCAAGGGAGGCCTGTGGTTTTTCTTTTTAACCACGGGTGTAAAACACATTCGTGGTTTTTTTGTTTTATGTTTAAGAATAAAGGAGGTGTGAGGTATAGATAGTACAGGTAAGGTGAGTTAATTAAAAAATTAGTAAAGAAAATATTTGGAAAAGGAAGGAAATAAAATGAGAAAAAATAGAAATGAAATGTTAAAAAGAGTACTGATAAATATTATATCGATTGTATTTATTCTGCTTTTGGTAAATACCGGTATCTCTGCCCAGCCATTGAAAATAGGGATTGCTCAGATAGTAGCCCATCCTGCTTTAGATGCATGCAGGGATGGCTTTATAGCAGGGATGGAAAAGGCTGGCTATGTTACAGGAGTTGATATTACCTATGACCTGCAGGATGCCCAGGGTGAATTCAGCAATGCTATTGCCATCGTCCAGAAATTTAAAGATGATAAAGTGGATTTGATAATGGCTATTGCTACTCCGATCATACAGGCAGCAGCTCAGGTTACTTCTGAAATACCGATTATTATGGGGGCAATAACCGATCCTGTTGAAGCCAATGTTGTGAAAAGCTGGGAAAGCTCAGGGAATAATCTTACCGGTATGTCAGATGCAGCTCCCAATAAAACACAATTAGAGCTTATCCCTAAATTTTTACCTGAAGCAAAACGCGTGGGTACTATTTATAATGCCGGGGAAGCCAATTCAGTGGTACAGGTTGAGCTATCACGAGAGGTATGCAAGCAATTAGGTCTGGATTTGGTGGAAGTGACTGCCGGTAATTCTAATGAGGTTTTGTTAGCTGCTCAATCTCTGGCAGGCAGGGTAGATGTGTTTTATATCGTTACTGATAATGTGGCTGTTTCTGCTTTTAGTTCTATCGTAAAGGTGTCTCTGGAAGAAAAGATTCCTATCATAGTTGCTGATCCTACTCTGGTGCCAGATGGCGCATTAACTTCTTTCGGAATCGATTACTTCTCTTTGGGTGAAAGAAGTGCAGAAAAGGCAGTTCAGGTCTTACAGGGGAAATTACCAACCGACATACCAATAGGTAAGTTAGAACAACCAGAAGACCTGACCTTTATCATTAATATTGATAATGCCAATCAGTTGAATCTGGATATTCCTAATGAATTAGTGGATGAAGCAGATTCTATTGTGTTTGCCGGAACTGTCTGGAACCGCAGTGAATAATAAATAAATGAGTAAATCAAATCATCAGAAAGAGGAAGGAGTTGGCTTAATATGAGCTGGAGTCTATTAGTACATGCACTTGAACAGGGGCTGGTCTTTGGTATTATGTCCCTGGGAGTATACCTGACCTTCCAGGTATTAGATTTTCCCGATTTGACAGTTGATGGCACTTTTCCTTTGGGTGCTGCTATCACCGCTAAGATAATCTTTGCCGGCGGCAATCCTTTCCTGGCGATTATATGGGCAGTGGCGGGGGGTATATTAGCAGGGGGATTAACAGCCTTGTTCCATACCAGATTAAAATTTACCAACCTGCTTTCCGGTATTCTCACCATGACTCTACTCTATTCGGTAAACTTACGAATTATGGGAAAATCAAACATTCCTCTCTTGGGGAAGATAACTATACTCGATTTAGCAAAAGGTTGGTTTCCCTCTTTCTCTTTAGATCAGCTAACCCCAATCCTCTTTCTTTTGGTAGTATTGCTGGTTAAGATTTCATTGGATTACTTTTTAAGTACTGAAGTCGGTATGGCAATCAGGGCAACTGGGGACAATGAACAGATGATACGTAGTTTGGGTGTCGATACTAAAGTTACTAAAATCATCGGTTTATGCCTTTCTAACGGTCTGGTTGCCCTCTCTGGTTCTCTATTTGCTCAGTATTCTGGTTTTGCTGACGTAGGGATGGGGATAGGAACAATAGTTGCCGGTTTAGCTTCAGTAATCATCGGGCGCAGTATTGTAAGAGGAAAGGGTACTACCGCTACTGGCTGGATAACAACAAGCGTAATTATAGGCTCCCTTATCTATCGAACCACAGTTATGATAGCCTTACGGTATGGCTATCGTTTGGGCTTCCAACCAGGCGATTTGAAACTAATTTCAGTAATACTGGTAGTTATAGCTTTAACAATTCCTTTATCTAAAGGAAAAATTAAAGC
>JAKPKS010000112.1 GCA_029553585.1 Candidatus Atribacteria bacterium
TGTGTAGTCGGAGCTCGCTGAAGCTCCGCATTTATTGAGAGGGTTAAATTACTTAAAAAGCGGAAATGGATTACAATATACTTTAGATTATTATAATTCAAATAATTCGTGCTAATTAGTGAAAATTCGTGGACAGAAGAAAGGAAAATATGAAAGTTCTTGTTACCGGTGCTGATGGTTTTATCGGTTCCCATCTTACTGAAGCATTACTAAAAGATGGCTACCAGGTGAGAGCTTTAGCTCAATATAACTCTTTTAATTATTGGGGTTGGTTGGAAGATATAAAACCAAGCTCAAATTTGGAAATTGTATGCGGAGATGTAAGAGACCCTAATTATTGTAGAGAAATTAGCAAAGGCATAGATGTTATTTTTCATTTAGCAGCTTTAATAGCTATCCCTTATTCTTATATTGCACCAGAAAGTTATATAGAGACAAATGTAAAAGGGACTTTAAATATATGCCAGGCAGCTAAAGATAATGGAGTTAAAAGAATTTTAGTTACTTCCACCAGTGAAGTTTATGGCACAGCCAAATATGTCCCTATTGATGAAAAACATCCTTTACAGCCACAATCTCCTTATAGTGCCAGTAAAATTGGGGCAGATGCAATAGCGATGAGTTTTTATAATGCTTTTAAACTTCCCTTAACTATTATGCGTCCATTTAATACTTATGGTCCCAGGCAATCTGCTAGAGCTGTTATACCAACAATTATAATTCAAATAGCCAATGGAATGAAAGAAATCAAATTAGGAGATACATCTCCAACTCGTGATTTCAACTATGTAGAAGATATTTGCCAGGGCTTTATATTATTATCCCAATGCGATAAGGCAATTGGAGAAACAGTGAATATTGGTTCCAACTACGAAATTTCTATAAAAGAAACCTTTGAATTGATCAAGGATATTATGCATAGTGATGCTAAATTGGTTACTGATGAACAAAGAAATAGACCTGAGAAGTCAGAGGTCTTTCGCCTTTGGTGTGATAATAGTAAAATAAAGGCATTAACTGGTTTTGAGCCAAAATATAGCATAAAAGAAGGATTGGAGAAAACAGTGGAGTGGTTTACAAATCCGCAAAACCTGGGAAAATACAAACCAGGAATTTATAATCTTTAGTCCACGAGTCCACAAATTAGTCCACGAATTTTCACAAATTGACACGAAGTATGAATAATAATATTTTGTATAAGGAAGAATGCTACAAGATTATTGGGGCTTGTATGAATGTTCATAAGGAGTTGGGGCCTGGTTTTCTGGAAGCTGTATATCAAGAATCATTAGCTATTGATTTTTTGGATCAAGGAATACCATTTGAAAAAGAGAAAGAGATTCGCATCTTTTATAAAGATAAAATATTAGATAAATGCTACAAAGCTGACTTCTTATGTTTTGGGAAAATCATTGTGGAAATAAAAGCCCTTTCAGAACTCTCCAAT
>JAKPKS010000115.1 GCA_029553585.1 Candidatus Atribacteria bacterium
TCAGCGCTGCATTTGCGGTGGCGGGGATCGGATGTGCCCTTGCAGCTGCCACTTACAGGTCAGGAAATTATAAAATGGCGGATTTTTTTGAGACAGCTGTTTTGCAGACTATGGCGCTTTTGGGGGGCAGCTTCTTTCCGACGGAGGTTCTGCCTTCAATGCTGCAGAAGCTCAGCTTCTTATCAATAAACGGGGTGGCCTTAAAAGCATACTTGAAAATTATGAAGGGTTATGGAACCGCAGATGTAATAAGCAATATTGTATTGTTGTCCGTGGTAGGGGTTTTTTTTATTCTGCTTTCTTTGTTAATCCTCTGGAAGGATGGAGGGATGAGGGATGCTCAGTATAATAAAATTGAGACTGTTAAGGCTTAGAGACGATTATGTGGTATTTATATTTTTGACTCTCATGGCCTTCGGCCTCACTGCCGTATTCGGCGTTTCCTTCAATACATACAGGCCTGCCGTGCTTGTAGTGGATGAGGATAAAAGCGACTATTCCGAGACTTTTATAAATGAACTGAAGATAAATAAAGAATTTAACTTTGAAGACTCAGATATGAAAAATGCTGCAGCCTATGTAGAAGAAGACAAAGTCCTTGCCGCACTGATAATATACGAGGGATTTGAAGCCGGCATAAAAGATGGTGAGAAGGTTTCTTTCGGGGTTATCAAGATCAAGGACGACACCCTTATTCTTGCTCTTGAAAAAATGGTATCGGGCATTGCACTGAAGATGGCCGGAGCCGCAAAGATAGCGGATATTGCATCGGACTTCATACATGCAGAAAAACCGGCAGTCCCGAGAAAAGAGATAAGGGATTCTTCATACCGGAACGTAATGGAGGCCTGGAAATATAAAAGGCCTATGGAGGTTGCATCTTACGTTGCAGAAACAGGAATGGACAGAAGTTATGATGGCCTGAAGCATTCCATGATAGGCTTCTCCCTCTTCTTCTCCATGTATACGATGGTTTTCGGAATAGGTACAATTTTAAGCGACAAGCAATACAAGACCTGGCAGAGAATGCTCATATCGCCGGTATCCAGGGCTTCAATACTTGGAGGCAGCATGATTGTGGCATATATTGTGGGGGTTATTCAGATTAGCGTGTTGATAATCGGAGGCAAATATCTTTTGGGAATTGATTGGGGGAGCAGTATAATGGGGATATTGATGGTGGCAGGTTCCTTTGTGTTTACTGTAACTTCCATGGGCCTTCTGCTCTCCGGGGTAGTCAAAACCCGTGGACAGCTTTCTTCCATTGCCCCGGTTGTGCTTACCAGCACTTCCATGCTCGGAGGTTGTATGTGGCCGTTGGAAATAGTAAATTCAAAGCCTTTACTTCTTTTGGCCGAACTTACCCCCCAGAAATGGGCAATGCAGGGTATGGAAAGTATTGCAAGCAAAGGTATGGGCTTTGAAGCAGCGATATTTCCTACAGTCGTACTTTTGACAATGGGTGCATTGTTCTTCGCAGCCGGGGTAAAAATAGTGAAATTTGAATAAGGTGAGAAATGCATTAGAAAATAGGAAGTTTATGAGAAAAGAATTTGTAGAATACTTTAGGGATCTGCCGATAAGTTTCTGATTAGCAAATATAATAAATATCCCATACATTGGAAGAATTCCATATGATTCCGATTACCATTATTTTAGTAAAAGGGTTTAGTTTAGGGGCAAAGGGTGTATGGTTGTCCTGCGAAGTTAAATTAAATATTTTGATCAAAAAATCGGATAAAAGATCGCAAATCATAGTCTAACGGTTTGACAACGCCATTTCCCAAAATAAGACTGGATAGGGGGGTCTTCGATATGCTATGATAAATAAGGCATTGATGAAATATCAGATAGGAGGGGGAAGGCTTGAAGAATTTATACAAAATATCCCAGATAGCTAAATTCTTTAACCTTTCAAAACAGACATTAAGATACTATGATAAAATAGGTCTTTTAACACCCAAGGTAATAGACGAATGCACAGGCTACAGATATTATGATCTTGAACAATTTGATAAACTATATTTAATTATGGATTTAAGAAAAATGGCTTTATCCCTGAATGAGATAAAGGAATATTGTGATAAAAAAAATGTTAAGCAGTTGGAACAGATATTAAAAAACAGCAAGGTTAACATAGAAGAAAGATTGAAGGAATTAAGTAACATAAAGGGAAATATTGATTTTTATCTGGAAAAGATTAAACTGACAAGGTCTGCATATTCCCATTCAACTTTTGAGGTTCGCAAAATAAAAGAACGTTATGCATATTTTATAAATGTTAATCTGGAAATAAGAGACATCGACAAATATGCGGAGATAGTATGCGAATCCTACCTAAATTCAGATGCTATCGAATCCGGATCAGAGCCAGGCCATATAGTTCTCACCATGGGGAGAAAAAATATTATGTCACAGGAATTTAAGGTTTATAACGGAATCGGCTTATTATTGAATAATTCAAATAAGAATATAAGCAACGTAAAGCCCATAAGTCAGGATTTATATGCAGTTACCTATCATGTGGGGGCTTATAGCAAGATCCAGAACACATATAAAAATTTATTCAGATTTATCACAGAAAACAAATACGGAATAAAAGGGGATGCTGTTGAGGTCTCTGTTACCGATATAGCATATACTGATAATATAGATGAATATGTAACTGCAATACAGATACCGGTAACTAAAGAATAAATGATAAAGCAGTAAAGGTTATACTAACTATAATGTATAAAGGCTGTTTTATTGTCTGCGATAATATTAATCTGCTTTGACAGTCAAATAAGAAGAAAAGCTTGGAATCCGCTGGTGATAGGGATTTCCGGGCTTTTTCAATTTAGTTAAAAGTTGCGTAATGTTTTACGGTTTTCAAAGAAGTTCACATCCTTCGGCCCATTAATGATTTTCCGGTATTTAATTAGTTTTAAATAGTCCTTGACATTATAGGAGGTGAATACTCTATCTTTATGGTAAGCAAACAAAATACCAAGAAGCGGTGTATTTACAAAACAATTTGCTTAGAGGGGAGATAGGATGAAAAGACAGTTAAATGTTTCTATTATTCAAATGCCTATATCGGATACTGCAGCTAATCTAAAATACCTGGAAGACGCTGTAGACACTCTGATGAAAGGTTATGTGACACCGGAACTGGTAGTAGGGGTTGAACTGGGGGTTGGTGAAATCCCGGACACCATACCCGGGAAAATAACGGATTTTTTAGGAGCTATAGCGAAAAAGCATGGTATATATTTTATTCCGGGAACAATGTTAGAAAAAAACGGGGGGGGTGAGGAAGGCAAATATTACAATTCTTGTCCCGTCTTTGCACCGGACGGGAGCTTGATCACAAAGTATCGAAAAAAGATACCCTTTAGGCCTGGGGAGACTATCCTTGCAAGCAATGATGACGATTATTGCATATTTAAAATCGCGGAAAAGGATATCAGCGTGGGATTACTAGTATGCTATGATCAGTTTTTCCCTGAAATACCGCGTACATTGGCTTTGAAAGGCGCTGAGATAATAATATGCCCCGCATACGACCCCATAGAATTTAACCACATACCAGATGTTATACCAAGAGCCAGGGCCCTTGAAAATGAACTATTCTATGTCTGGACAAATAGCACAGGAATTAACGAGTATGGAACAAGCTGCGGCAATTCTATCATCATAGACCCCGAGGGCAATGTTATTTACAAATGCGGAGATACGCCTACGCTTCTTACTAAAACCCTTGACATTGATTTGGTCGCAAAAAAGAGAAATTGCGGACAGGATCAACATTTAAATACCCTGAGATACTTCGATGTAAAATACCCCTATGCACAAAACTTAAAGGACGCGCCTGTTTACAAAGATATGCTGCCCCTTACAAATGATAGCAACGAATACAAGGAAAGGTTGGAGTCCTATGGAATGAGCGCCTTAGTAAAACAGAAAACACCGGAGGAGATTAGAAAAGCAAATCAGGAATTAAAATCTCTGTATGAGGAAGCGATTCAGGTGAAAAAGTAAATTGTATTTCCCCAGGGACAAACATAGGAAAAGGTATCAGCCCAAAACATAATTAAAGGAGGTAGAATGAAAATGAATGATATGAGCAAAGGAGTTAATACAATTGATGTTTCAAAGAAAAAGGGCCTTATTAGGTTTATAGTTTACCCCCTGTTAGCAATACTCATATACTTTATACCATTTACAATAAACGGGGAAAGGACTATTTTGCTTTCACACCTGTCAAGATTGCTGGAAAGGACCTTTGCAAATTTTATTCCTTACATTGCATTGGTAGTTGTTTTATATGGAAGCATTGAACCTTTTCTGTCAAAAAGGTGGAACAAATCGGTATCTGAAATAGTTTTTGCGGTATTTAAACTAGTAGGTTTTGTAATTGCTTTAATGGCGGTGTTTAATTTTGGGCCGAAGTTTTTATTCGAAGAGGATATGATACCATTTTTATGGAATTTACTTGTGATTCCTATATTACTGATGGTATATATTGCGGCAATATATATACCGATGTTTCTAAATTACGGAGTGTTGGAGTTTTTAAGTGTGCTTCTGCAGCCGCTGATGCGTTTAATATGGAAGACCCCGGGCGCATCGGCGCTTGACGCTCTGGTTTCCTATATGGATGGATATGCTCCGGCTGTCATTATTACCAATGATCTATATAAGCGGGGAATTTATTCATTGAAAGAAGCTATAATCATTGCGACAGGTTTTTCAACCGTGTCCATCACATTTATAGTGGTTATTGCCGAAACGCTGGATTTGATGCCCCATTGGAATTTATTCTTCTGGGCATGTTTCATAACTACATTTGCTGTAACCGCTATTACCGCACGAATATATCCAATTTCAAAAAAGCCTGACTCCTATTATGATAAAAAGGCTGAAGATAATGTAGATAAAACAGGAAACATTTTTGTAAGAGCGATAAACAGCGGAATTAACGCAGCACAAAATGCGGAACCGTTTTTAATTGCTTTTGTAAAATTATTAAAAGAAGATATGATTGCTATAGGCGCAGCGGTTTTATCCAGTATACTTTCCATCGGTTTGCTCGGATTGCTTGTGGCTAAATATACACCAATATTTGATGTTGTCGGTTACATTTTCTATCCTTTTATGTTCCTGGCAAGGGTGCCTGAACCCCTAATGGCTGCCAAAGCAGTGGCAATGGAAATATCAGAGATGTTTCTGCCGTCACTTTATGTAATAAGCGCTCCTTTAATAACAAAATTTGTGGTTGCTGTAACCAGTGTATCGGCAGTATTGTTTTTCTCCGCATCCATTCCTTGCCTTATATCGACGGATATTAAAATCAGCATGAAGGATATTATTATAATTTGGATTGAAAGAACCATTTTTTCGGTACTTATTGCAGCCGGATTTGCGCATATATTTTTGTAAATAAATACATTTAAGTGGGCTTTCACAATGGTTTTCTTGCCTTTTATGCTAAACGGGAGAGCCATTGTGGAGCCAAACAGATAACTAATGGATTTTTAATGCTAAAAGGGTATGGCAAAATTTGAATAGTTATGTTAACTGATTCGATAGAATAGCAGAATAATTACTGATTGGTTTTTAGGTTAATATTTCCAGAAGGGGATGCTTGGATGAAAAGTGAAACAGTATTGCAAGAAAGGGCGGAAATTTTGGAAATGCTGATACATACAGCGCCGATTTTTCAAAAACTGTTTCCTTTGGATTGTACTATTGCGGTTACGGATAAGGAATATTTTATAGCAGACTGCCCTTCTAAGGAATTACAACTAAACTTAAAAGGAAAGAGAGCCCCCGATGGCACGGGAATTATGAAATCGATTAAATCCGTCAAAATTTCTACAGCAATTATACATGCAGAAGTACATGGTGTTCCCTTTAAATCGGTGGCTTTTCCGATAAAAAATGAAAATGGAGAAGTAGTTGGTAGCTGTATCTCAGGAAATAGCCATGGCTATTCAGGGATTAGATAGTTTCATTATGGATTTGGAGTGCCTCGCAAAAATAATTTAATAAATTTGCCGGAGTAGCTCGGTAAAGTGACATGCGGAGGCGGGGCAATAAAGTTTGAATGGGCATAAAAAAGTTATGGATAATGCCCAAAAGTAGAGTTATAATATATTTAAGAATTAAAAACGGGGGATTAACTCAGCCGGTTAGAGTGCCATCGTCACAAGGTGGAAGTCGCAGGTTCGAATCCCGTATCCCCTACCATTTCTAAAAAATTATAGAGCTATC
>JAKPKS010000118.1 GCA_029553585.1 Candidatus Atribacteria bacterium
ATGGTTAATTCAGCTTCTTTTACTCCTTCCAATCCCTGTACTGGAGTCACATGTAGTTTATCAAAAGGTAGTGGTCTGCCAGTGATAATCTCATAGGCAGTACGCAGGGCTGCTTCCATAACTCCACCGGTATTGGCAAAAATGTCTGCTGCCCCGGTAGAAATACCTAATGGTGCATCCATTTCATCATCCGGTAAATTAACAAAATCAATTCCTGCCTGTTTTATCATTTTGCCTAATTCTCTGGTGGTAAGGACATAATCAACATCTTTGGCACCACTATCGGTCATTTCATCGCGATTGCACTCAAACTTTTTAGCGGTGCAGGGCATTATAGAGACTACTACCATATCCTCTTTTTTCTTGCCGATTTTATCAGCAAAATAGGTCTTAGCCACAGCTCCAAACATCTGTTGAGGTGATTTGCAGGTAGAAACATTATTCCTCAACTCAGGATAAAAATATTCCATATAATTAATCCAGCCAGGAGAACAGGAAGTAAACATGGGTAATTTTACTGTTTTATCTTTTTCTAATATTTTCTTCTTTAAACGGGTTAAGAGTTCATTGCCTTCCTCGATTATGGTAAGGTCTGCTGCAAAATTAGTATCAAATACCTGGTCAAACCCTAACCTTTTTAAGGCAGTAACCATTCGTCCTTTGACCAAAGTGCCTGCTGGCAGGTCAAAACATTCACCCAATGCTGCACGGATAGCCGGGGCAGTTTGCACTACAACATATTTGGCAGAGTCTTCCAGGGCTTCCCAGACTTTATCAATGTCATTATGTTCTGTGATGGCGCCTACCGGACAAACTGCTGCACATTGTCCACATTGCACACAAACAGCTTCAGATAGTGAATCAAAATTTCCTGGACCTATAATAGTTTTAAATCCACGATAGCGGGGCCCCAGAGTGGACACTGCCTGTACTTCCTGACAGACAGTAACACAGCGACGGCATAAGATACATTTATTGGGGTCTCTGATAATGCCAGGGGTACTAGTGTCTAAAGGCAGCTTTATTTTATCGATGTGGAATCTGACTTCTCTTATTCCATATTCTTCAGCCAAAGCCTGTAATTCACAATCCTGATTTCTATCACAGGTGTTGCATTCCCAGGGATGAGAGCTTAGCAGAAGTTCCAGTAAAACCTTCCTGGAATCTCTTACTCTTTTGTTATTTGTTATGATCTTCATACCCTCAGCTACTTCTGTGATACAGGAGGGAAGCAGGGTATTGGCACCTTCTACTTCGACCACACATAGACGGCAGGAGCCAGGACCTTGAAGCACTTCCAGATAGCAAAGAGTGGGAATTTTTACCCCTATCTTTTTGGCAGCATCCAGGATGGTAGTTCCTTTTTCTACTTCCAATGGCATGTTATTTATTTCAATTTTTACCGGCATATATACTCCTTACTATATTCCTATTTTTCTTAACTTATTTTTTTATTAACATATAAGATTGTAATAACTATCTCATTCAGGGTCAGGATGCAAAGTTCTTATGATGATATCGAATAATAATAGAGTTTCCTGGTAATCTGTTGTATACTCTATCAGTTAATTTACCCCCCCCCTCAACACCTTACTTACACACTATCTGTTTTTAAATAAATATAACTAAATAATATTTGTTATTTTACAAAAGGTAGAAATTTGGTTTGGGTAAATTAATAAAAAAAATGGTGTTATTTATGTGGTTATATAAAAGTGCAGTCCAGTCTCCCTCCTTTCCAAACATGGGAGGCATGGGCATTTCTACCCATACCCTTGAGATTTTTTCATCTGCCGGTTGCCTGCCTTGGATAGCTCTTTAGGCAAAACAACTCGAAGAGATAATGTTTTAAGTAGTTATTTTTAATACCTTCTAAAGGTATCATAGTATTAATTGCAAATCAAGTATTTGTAATAAATTCTTTAGCCAGTATAAAGTATTTACAGTAGAACCCAAAGTAACATTTATAAAAAACTCATTTTAAAAAACATATTCTCATGGTTTATCGATGATATGTATAAACAATACTTACAGGAGTTCGTATCAAAAAAACAGGCAAATAACCTTGATTTTTTATGATAATTCCGGTAAAATAAAACTGGTTATTTCGAGTAATAATTATTTTTTTTACTATTTACCTTCAAAAGAACTTTAAAATATGATTACCTAATATACTAAACAGAATTGGTAAATCAGCTTATTTGTTTAATTTCGACTCCACGTTTCTAAAGCTAAGTAAAACTATGAACATGGAGCGACAGGGTATATCGGGAAACTGGTATGCCTCCCATTATGGAAAGAAATTAACGATGTAAATGCATGTTTGTGTTCGGGCTTCCTTAATGGGGAGCCCTTTTTTTATTGTTCAGGCATTTACTGCGAAAGGAGTGATAGAGCGAAGCAAAGACTTGTACTTATAATTCTAATTGTTATTTTTATAAAAAAACGGAGGAAATAAAATCAATGCTAAAAAGTAGAATGACAAGATCAATTATTATCGGCCTGCTTACCTTAATTTTACTGAGTTCTCTTGGTCTAACTGGAGCAGCTGACCAATCATTAGAGGGAGAAATAATCCTTTTACATGCCGGCAGCTTAGCTGTTCCTGTTGATAATTTAAAAAAAGCCTTTCATGAACTTTATCCCAATATTGAAGTTAAAAATGAAGCTGGCGGAAGCAATGCCCTATGCCGACAGGTTTCTGAGTTAGGTAAAAATGTGGATATCCTGATGTCTGCTGACTATGTAGTAATTGATGAACTTCTGATGCCCGATTATGCTGATTTTAATATTGCTTTTGCCGTCAATTCCCTGGTTATTATGTATACCGATGACAGTAGATATGCTGATGAAATAAATGCCGATAACTGGTATGAAATTTTATTGAGAGATGGGGTTGATTTTGGCCATAGCGAACCAGATATGGATCCTTGTGGATATCGTTCAGTGCTTTTATTTCAATTAGCTGAAAACTATTATAAAAAAGAGAGCTTAGATAAAGCGCTCAGAGACGCAATACCTCAGAAAAATATTCGCCCCAAATCCGTTGAACTCATCGCACTGCTGGAGACCGGGGCACTCGATTATGCCTTCGAATACGAATCTGTGGCAATGCAGCATGAGGCAATGGATAGCCGTTTTAAATACGTTAGACTACCTGATGCTATCAACCTTAGTTCTTTGGATTATGCCGATGATTATGCCAAAGCGACCATTGAACTTACCGGACCAACTCCAGAAACACCACTTATTGTTAACGGAGAGCCCATTGTCTATAGTTTAACAATGCCGGTGACCGGTGAAAACAGAGAAAATGCCATAGTATTCTTAAGATTTTTGTTTAATCCTGAACAGGGGCTAAAAGTGCTTCAGGAATCAGGTCAACCGGTTATAGAGGTCAGGGCTGCCAGTGGTGGAGATAAAGTTCCGGCTGAGTTAGCTGATTTAGTAAAATAAGATTAGCCCTTTAACCTGCTTAACTAGGGTAAAGTAAATGTGAGTAAATGATAATCCGAGTCCGAAGTTTTTATAGTATAATCAACATAAATTATATTGTATTAATTTCGGACTCTCTTAGTGTTATAAGGCTGTAGATTATTGGTATGAAACGAGGAAGGTAAATATGAGGAAACGCTTTGAGCTTATTTATGCTTTGGCTGCTATAACTGGATTTCTAATCCTCCTTTTTAATATTTATCCTATACTTAATACCTTCTACTGGACTGATTGGGAAACGATAAAGATGACCTTGGTTGATAAAAAGGTACTGACCAGTATCTGGACCAGTGTCAAATGTGCCTCTATTACCACCATAATCTCTTTCTTTTTAGGCATTCCTCTGGCTTATTACTTAGCCAGGCACGAATTTAAGCTAAAA
>JAKPKS010000129.1 GCA_029553585.1 Candidatus Atribacteria bacterium
ACACATGCCATTGAGGTAGTGGAAAAAGCTGCTGAGATAGAGGAGATTGATATCGTCTTTCCAATAATTAATATGGTTGGATTAGGCATTATAGGAGGAACTGCAGAAGAAATGCTGCAGGCAATTAAAAAAGTTTATCAAGCTGGAAAGGGCATCTATGCCATGAAAGTCCTGGCAGGCGGTTATCTAATAAAAAAAATTATAGAAGCCCTTAACTATGTCAGAAATAGAGAGGAAATACAATCCATTGCCTTGGGCATGGTTCACCCCAGGGAGTTAGCGATAAATTTAAAAATATTCCGAAATCAAAAGGTCAATCAGGATGAATTAATTAAAGAAGAATTTTCCAGGAAGAGACTGTTTGTTACCAGCTTTTGTGAGGGGTGTGGTACCTGTGTCAAATTCTGTCCCAATCAGGCACTATCTCTGCAGAATGGCAGGGCAGCGGTAGACTATAACTTATGTCTTACCTGTGGTTATTGTGTACCACATTGTCCCATTATAGCGCTTAGAATAGTTTAAAGGGAATATTAAGTTTAAAATAATAATTAATTCAGGGCACTATCAAGTCAAGTTTTTGGGGTAAAATTTTTATATGGTAATCTTTTTCGGGAGGCAGTAATTCACCGGCAACCTGTGCTGCTACAAACTTTTCTAACTCTATTTTTATCTCTTTACCCTTGAAGAAGCTAACCTCACCTATTGTATGGTGTGTACCGTTAATTGCCTTTGGTAAAAGGTAAAGGCAGCGCAATCTATTCATCTTTCTGATAATACAGATATCAAGCAATCCATCATCTATTTCTGCCTCTGGCGCTATATTAAATTTTCCACCCTCAATTCGGCCATTAGCCACAGCTGCTAATAATAACTCTCCCTCTGTCACCTTTCCATCTATAGTTATTTTAGCCCAAAAAAAAGGTATGGGAGAGAGTAATTTCTGAATGGTGGCAAAGACATAGACATAGGCGCTTAGAGTTTTCCAGTCAGGATGATTTGTTTTCATCTGATTGGCTAAAGCCGCGATATCGGCATCAAAACCAATTCCACAAACATTGGCAAAATAAGTATGTTCGTTAATAAGCCCAATATCTATTGTTTTGGTTTTCTGCTGAGGAATTATCTGACAAGCCTGCAAAATATCTCTGGGTACGGGGGTGCTTTTTATAAAATCATTAGCCCAGCCAGCCGGTATAATACCTAAAGCGGGTTTATGCGATGATTCTAAAATGCCATTAATGATTTCATTAATAGTTCCATCTCCACCGACTGAGATTATAGCATCAACACCCTTTTCGGCGGCCTGTCTGGCCAGGGTAGTGGCTGCTCCTGAGGCAGGGGTGTAACTTACCTGATATTTAAAATTATTGATAGAGTCAAAATAGCTTAGAATCTCAGGAATAGATTTTTTTGGTTTTCCTCCACCTGCAGTCTGGTTAATGATTAATTCTGCTCTCACAAAAGCTCCTTTCTTAAAAACTTCTATTGCAGCTTTTTAAAATATTAATTATTAGTCGATGGTATCGCTATTTAGTTTAAAATAAGGTGAAATAAAGCCAAAAACAAAGAGAGTGGTTATATCTGAATGTGATTGCCACGACAGCCCAGAGCCCAAGTATAAGGGCTGTCTCGCAATGACCAGGAAAAGGCTATCTCTCCCGTCTCTGCGAGGAGCGCAGCGACGTGGCAGTCTCATACTCTATCACCCGCAGTATTTAACGTTATACGGTATACTAAAAACGAGCTTTAAGGTGCATTAACAATATGCAAAACCCATGCTGAGTTTATAGTTAAAATTATAGCTGGCTAATCTGTGATTGGCAATATTTCTTTATAACCATAAGGTCTTTTTAGAAGTCAACAATTGATATGATGCCGGTTGCCGGTCAAAAATAGCGTTAGTTCCTGGAACAATATTCTTATCTCGAGACAGGCACAGAGAAAGGGAGGCTACACTGGCTATTTCAGCCTTTTCCAAGCAGCCTGCAATGATTTGTCCAGATGGCGCGGTAATAATGCTATGTCCATTGAATTCTTGCTCTATAGAATTGGGGCAAAGTATAAAGACCTTGTTTTCAGCACTTCTGGTCTGGCTGATTTTAAGGTGTTCATCACGGGCAAACTTTACTGACCAGATTATCAGGTCAGCACCCTTTAAAGAGAGAATACGGGCAATCTCCGGAAAATATCCCTCATAATCGAGCATCATGCCTATGGTACCAAACTGTGTTTCGAATACTGGAAACTCATTTTCTCCTTGATTGAAAATTCCGTTTTCATCTAACTCCAGATGTGTTTTTCTGTATTTTGCAATTATTTTTCCAGATTGGATGATAAAAAAGGTCTTATAATTAAAAGAATTTTCTTTCTCTGGTAAGACCAACGTACAAAGCCGGGAGTTAGTTTTAGTTAAGTCTTTAAACAGGTTTAGTATTATGGGGCTTTTTGAAGCAGGAAAATCACCAAACTGGGCAAAGGAAAGAATATCCACTTGCTGTTCTGCCAGGGTATGGAAAAAATCTTCCATCTTAGCTAAGTAAGTAGAAAATGCTTCATCCAGAGGTTCTTCTATTTGTATTACAGCTGCAAAGGGGTTCTTAGTATCTTTATTTGATTGCATCTTAGAATTTCTGTAAATGGGTAATTCACTGCAAGGCGAGGTCAGATAGTGATATAATTCAGGCCTTCTGCTTTGAAAAAGATCCATTACACCCGGAATACTTTTCTGATGAGAATGAGATAGGTCAATATCCTGTGCCAATATTTCTTCCTCATCAGTAGAAGCCATCATTATCGTTTCTCCTTCTGGTGAGAAAAAGGCACTTTTCCCGCAATATTGAATCGAATTTTCTTCAAAACCAACCTTATTTGCCGCTGCAATCCATACCTTATTTTCCAGTGCCCGGGTAGGAACCATATATTCTACCTGCGGATTAGACCAGTTTTTTCTTTCCAGACCAGAGGTAATCCAGTTAGTCAGGTCTAACAGAATTTCAGCTCCCCGTAAGGACAGGGAACGGGCGACCTCAGGTAGCCGTCCATCTGCACAGATGAATAAACCAATTTTGCCAATTTTGGTATCAAAAACAGGATAATTAGAATCATTCTTAAACCAGTTATTATCAAAATGCCACAGAAAAGATTTTCTGTACCTGCCAACCTCTTTTCCTTCATCATCAATTAAAAGGGCAGTATTATAAAGAAAATCTGTTTCCGGAATATATTCCGGAAAACCCACAGCTATAAAAGTCTGATAATTACGGGCACAAACTTTTATTTCTTCCACAAATTCAGTGGTAAGCAAACCAAGTTTTTTATAATCAGGAATGATTCTGGATGATAAAAAATAACAGGGATATACACATTCGGGAAGCATTATTAAATCTGGTTCACAACGTGCAGCCTGGGCAATAAGCTGTAAGATATTCTCTTTATTCTCTGTTTGTTCTGAAAATGGTCTGGCTTTTACCTGAAGACAACAAACTCGAATTGTATAATTGTTCATCTATTTTACCTTCTTTAATCTTTTATTTTAGCAAATTCTTTTGAGATAAAATTGAATAAACTAAAATATCTAAAAAATAACTATACTAATATTATAAATGAAATTTCATAACAGGCAAATATTTTAAAAGAAACCTTAAAGAGAAGCAAGGTATTATTTTATTTTAGGTTATGATAAAATAAACATTAAATAAAAAGTTTCATTAATCAGTTTGAACAAATAAATATCAGAAGAAACTTCAAAATGAAAGGAGACCAGCGAAAATGACCAGGAAAATTAAAAATATCTGTGTTTTTGGTATGGGTGGTATTGGGGGCTATTTTGGAGGCAGGATTGCTCACAAAGTGAACAATGAAAAATTAGGTGGAGAGGTCTATTTCATAGCCAGAGGAGAACATCTTAAAACCATTCAGGAGAATGGTTTAAAGCTTATAACCGATAAAGAGGAGCTGATTAGCTTTCCCAATATTGCAACAGATAAGATAAGACACATTCCCACACCAGATTTATATCTACTCTGTGTCAAAGGTTATGACTTAAAGGAAGCAGTAGCAGAAATTGCCAAAAATATAGCTAAGGACACCATAGTCATTCCTTTACTTAATGGAGTGGATATCTGTGACCGTATCAGGGCTATTTTATCCAGGGGAATAGTTGTACCGGCTGCGGTGTATGTTACCTCAAGTATTGAGGCACCAGGTGTAGTCAGGCAAAAAGGCCCGGAGGGGCGCATTGTTTATGGCCCGGACCCTCAATTTCCAGATTATGATTATCAAAATCTGAAAGAATTCTTTACCGGAATGGAGATCAGGGCAGATTGGTTTGAGAATCCCTATCCGGCTATATGGGGAAAATATGTCTTTATTGCTGCCTTTAGTTTAGTTACTGCCTATTCCGGTAAAAGTATCGGTGGCGTAATGGAAAATAGTGAATTAAGAAATCTGACTGAAAGTATGATGAGAGAGATTGTTTTAATTGCGGGAGCGAAAAACATTGAACTGGATCAGGATATAGTCGAAGCCTCACTGCAAACTGCCAGCGGCTTTCCCTATGATGCCCAGACTTCATTTCAAAGAGATTATTTAAAAGGAAGTAAAAAAAATGAGGGGGATATCTTTGGAGGGACCTTAGTTCGTATGGCTCAGGAATATAATATTGACATTCCTGCCATTACTGAAATTTATGGTAAATTAAAACTTTAAAACCCAGGCAATGCTCAATTGCCTTTAATTTAATAAATATCAGGATTAAATGTTAAGCAATAATTTCTTAATGCTCTTTAATGGTATACCGTATTAAATGAACGGTATACCATTAATGTTATCTGTTTTCCGAATGCGGGATGGAAAGATGTGAAGGAAATCTCCTGCTGATTATGCTTCTGGCTGGTTTAAAAGCCCTGGGAGGTCCCAATATCTCTGAAAATACAATAGCTAATGGCAATTTACCATTTCTTAAAAAATTATCCAGCTCTTTTCCCAAATAAGGCTCTTCCCTATCAACTGTTAATTGCTTATCCTTTTCCTTCTCTAATAAGAGTGAAAGAATCTCTGGAGTTCTTTCTTTTAGCTCTGAAGGAAGCGCATATATCTCTGCTTCACCAGGCATAGATACCTCATCTAATAGAAGCTCTGGTTCAAATGCCAGCTCCTTTTCTTCTTCTCTGATTTTTGCATCTTGGTCAAAAATTGTAATTTCTTCTTTCTCTCTTTCTTCAATTTCCTCAGCTATCTCTACCTCTATACTCTCGAATTTTTCTTTCGGTATTTCTTCTTCAAAAGTCCAGGGGTCAAAGAAAGATTCTTTTTTCTTTTTCCACTCCCTTGTCCTTCGTTTCATAAGTGAAGAGAGAATTGATATCAGGATAAAAACGAATATTAAAAATTCCATATAATTTCCTCTCTTAACAAGCCTTAGAAGAGATTGTTTAATACTATTAAACTATTAGCCATATGAAGCAAGAGCATGCTATGTAATATCAAATAATTACAGAAAGCTGTTTTCTCTTACTAATCTGTCAAAGATGTTAAAATCATAATAGTTATCTATGTCCAATATTATTTGGATTTATTAGTATCACCCTTTTTTTCGGCCTCTGAGCCCATTTTTGAGATACTCCCTCTCATCTGGGTATCAGACTGGATATTCTGCATGGTATAGTAGTCCATAACGCCTAATTTTCCTTCACGCAGCGCCTGTGCCAGGGCTTTGGGCACCTCTGCCTCAGCTTCTACTACCTTGGCCCTCATCTCCTGTACAGAGGCCTTCATTTCCTGTTCTCTTGCCACAGCCATTGCTCTTCTCTCTTCAGCTTTGGCCTGTGCAATGCGTTTATCGGCTTCAGCCTGGTCGGTTTGCAGCCGGGCTCCGATATTTTTCCCTACATCGACATCGGCAATATCGATAGACAGGATTTCAAAGGCAGTACCCGAATCCAATCCCTTTTTCAGAATGGTACGGGATATGTCGTCAGGGTTTTCCAGGATTTGCTTATGAGTTAGGGCTGATCCGATAGTGGTAACCACACCTTCTCCGACTCGGGCAATGATAGTCTCCTCTCCAGCTCCTCCCACCAGGCGTTCAATGTTAGCCCTTACCGTCACCCGTGCCTTTGCTTTTACTTCTATACCATCGATAGCTACCGCTGCAACTACAGGTGTTTCAATTACCTTGGGATTAACACTCATCTGGACAGCCTGCAAGACATCCCGACCGGCCAGATCAATAGCAGCGGCTTTTTCAAAGCCTAAATCAATATTTGCCCTTTGAGCTGCAATAAGGGCATTGACCACTTTATCCACATTACCTCCAGCCAGATAATGGCCTTCCAGTTTATTGACATTAAGCTCCAGACCGGCTTTGGTTGCTTTAATCAGAGGTTCCACCACTTTGGAAGGAACCACCCTGCGTAATCTCATTCCCACCAGATTGATAAGACTTACTCTAACGCCTGCTGCTAAAGCGGCAATCCATAATCTCAATGGAATAAAACTGAATATTATCGAAAAAGCCATAACAATCAGAAAAATAAAAACTAAAAACGGTATAAAACTTCCTACATTTACCATATCCCATTCCCCTTTCTTCAATTGCTTTATCTTTATTTAACTTTTTATCTTCCGAACGATTATCCGATACCCCTCTACTTTGCTAACCTCAACCTCTTCCCCTGAGCTTAAATAGCTGCCATCGCTTAACATATCATATCTCTTTCCTTCTATTTCCACTATTCCGGAGGGTCGTAGAGGAGTAACAGTGATGCCTTTTTTTCCAAGTAAATAGCTATAATCCTGAGAGGTGCTATAGCCAGCCTCCCGGGTAGCTGATTCAGACAATATAATACTTTTTAAGGCACCTTTACGCTTTAAATATTTAAAGGCTAAAAAGGCGGCGATGCCGGAGATAACAAGAGAAACCAGAAGCATATACACTCCGGAGGCAATGGAGGAGGCTGCCAGTATAATAGCAACAATCACTGCAGTCAATCCGCCAATACCAAATATTCCAAAACCGGGTATAAATGCCTCTATAATTAAGAATATGATTCCAAAAACAAAGAGTAGTATTGACGGCCAGCCGCTTACTCCGGTTAAGAAATGTCCTCCAAAGTAGAGGCCAAATGCTATTATGCTTAAAAAGCCTGCTAGGCCAAAGCCGGCAGTCATTATCTCTACTATCATAAAAAAGAAGCCCATCATTAAGAGTAAAGTAGCCACTATCGGGTTTATTAACCAGCCACTCAGCCTCTCCCAGAAGGTAGCTGAGGAATAGACAGTAGTGCTGCCAGAAAGGCCAACCTGGTCCAGCAGTTCTGCGATGGAATTTACGGTACCATCACTGAAGGAAAGATTTTCAGCTTCCTGGGTAGTAAGAGTGAGTAATTCCCCCACTTTGACCAGTCCCTCGACAGCTAACTGTCTGCGCACCATTGCGGCTGCTATAAGAGGGTTTCTACCATGACTCTCTGCAATACTTCTCATCTCTGCCTCCCAGAAAGAAAGCATCTTTTCGTCTACCTGCCCACCGGTTAAAAGTATCGGTTCAGCAGCTCCTATGGTAGAACCAGGGGTCATGAAAAACTTATCAGTAGCCAGAGCAAGATAAGCACCGGCAGAAAGAGCATTTTTGTTGATATAGCCATAAACTGGTATGGGAAGCTCGTCAAGTAGTATTTTAGCCTGTCGTGCAGTGTCAATAAAGCCTCCCGGGGTATCTATTTCTAAAATGATGGCCTGTGCCCCCGTCCTTTGGGCATCCCTCAGAGAACGCTGCAGAAAAAGCAACCATCCTGGTTCAATCTGGCCCTGCACCGGTATCACATAGACTGAATTAGATGCCGCTTGAAGGAACAATGAGCTACACAAAGCCATTATGGTAAGAAAAAGGGTAAGAATAATTACAATTCTTTTCAGCAAGGCGACCTCCCTTTAAGAGTTCAGTTTTATTAAACTTCACTGTCAACCTATTCCAATAATAAGCATATCGGTAGTTATTTTATACTAACATTTTCCTCAAATTAGAGCAAGTAGGTGAGAAAATATAGGAAAGGTATATTTTGCATTATTTTAAATGATATAATTAATTAAACAATGCTATTTTAGCTTTTTAAACAATTGGTTATAATCGGGTAGCTATAGGGAAGAATAACTTAAAAAAATTTTTATTATGGAAATAAAAGTGGGAATAAAAAATAGAGAGATAAAGATTTCCAGTGCATTAATACTGATAGGGATTTTTATACTGATAGCCCTTATTGTACTGGTAGTGGTACATTTTGCTGAGGTAGAACAATTTGCCACACTTCTATCCCGGGCAGAACCTAAATGGTTATTTTTGGCCATTTTATTTCAGTTGGGTACTTATTTCTGTGTGGGGTTCATCTGGAATAGCGTTATCCAAACTGCACACCATCGGATTCCCTTAGGAGCACTCATCCGTCTTTCCATAGAAAAATTAAGTGTTGACCAGCTGGTCCCGATGGGCGGCATATCTGGCAACCTTATTGTTATTCAGACTATGAAACGTTTTGGTTTACCAGATTGGTTAGCTATAGAGGCCATGCTGGTAGACCTACTTTCTCATTATCTTGCTTCAGCCCTCATGGCTTTTTGGGCTCTGGCAGTACTCTGGTTTTATCATGACCTGACCGACATTATTCGTTATCTGATTGCTATTTTTACTGTCATTGCAACCATTATCCCGGTAACTATAATCTGGCTATTAACCCATAAAAACAGGCAGCTGCCTTCCTGGCTACTTCGGTTTAGAACAATTGCCAGTATTGCCGAGACCGTTAAATCGGTATCACCGGAAGGGGTTCTTAAGCCTGCACTGTTGGGAAAAACCACTTTATTATGTTTAGTTATTTTTTTTCTGGATGGTGCTACTTTATGGACTATGATGAGGATAACAAATGTTTCAGTAGGTATGACAACTGTACTGGTGGCAATCGTGATTGCCACTATTGCGGGAGCCGTCTCCTTTCTACCCGGGGGTATCGGGGGTTTTGAGGCTGGTTCAGTAATGACCCTATCTCTTTTAGGAGTACCTGTTGAAGCAGCTTTAACCGGCACACTTCTTCTGCGTGGTTTTACTCTCTGGCTCCCTCTTATACCAGGTATACTATTGGCTAAACATGATGCTCAGATAAAATTATACAGCTTCCTTTAATGAAACAGGCAGAGATGATAAATAAAAAAGTAATAAAACTGGTAGGTTTAAATAATTGAAATAATTCAGATAAAGGTGTTTTGGAATGGCTCATATGGGAAACCAAAAATCAATATTTTGGTCCTCCACGATTCAGCAGGTATTCGATTTATTGCATAGTTCCCCGGAAGGGTTGTCTGAACAGGAGGCCAGAGCAAGATTACTGCAGCAGGGGCTTAATGAAATTAAGGCTAAGGAAAGTAGGGCTGGTCTAAATATACTGCTCTCTCAATTTACAAACTCACTGGTGCTGGTGCTTATTTCGGCCTCCATTATTGCCTATTTTATAGGAGATAAAATTGATTCATTGGTAATTATTTCTATTGTTATCCTAAATTCCCTGCTTGGTTTCTTCCAGGAATACCATGCTGAGAGAGCACTGAGGGCTTTAAAAAAATATTTAAGTAATAAAGCTGATGTTTTGCGGGAAGGGAAAGTCAGACCAATAGATGCCAAAGAAATAGTTCCCGGGGATATTGTCTATTTAGGTATCGGGGATATGATACCGGCAGACCTGAGATTGATTGCCTCAGAAGAGATGGCTGCCGATGAATCATCTCTGACTGGCGAATCACTGCCGGTACTTAAAAATAGTGAATCTTTGAGCAAGAGTCTTTCCTTACCTCAGGAGTTAAGCAATATGGCATTTATGGGAACCTCGGTAGCCGGTGGCTCGGGGCATGGGGTGGTAGTTGCTACAGGCAGGGATACTTTTTTCGGAAAAACCGCCTCTTATTTAAAATCAGCTCCGGATGAAGGAGATTTACAAAAAAATATCAAGAGATTCAGTAATTTTTTACTCAAAATTATTCTGGTTATGACGGCTTTTATTTTTATAGTAAATGCGCTACAAGAAAAAGATATTTTTAGTTCTCTGCTTTTTGCTTTAGCCTTAGCAGTGGGGCTTACACCAGAGGCCTTACCTATTATTATCACTATATCCTTATCCCGGGGCGCACTGAAAATGGCTCAGGAGAAGGTAGTAACCAAAAAACTGGCCTCAGTGGAAGATTTTGGCAATATGGATATACTTTGCTGTGATAAGACCGGAACCTTAACAGAGGGCATTATTTCTCTTTCCGATTATATACGTATTGATGGAGAGCACGAAGAAAGACTTATTTTTTATGGGTTATTGTGTAGTTCAGCACAGGGTGGGAAGGAAAATAGAATATTTAATAATCCTTTAGAACAGGCTATCTGGCTCAGCGAGCCTGCTCAGAAATTCAAATCAGAGCTAAATGATTATGAAATCATTAAAAAAAACGAATTTGATTTTAAGAGAAGAAGGATGAGTGTTCTGGTGCAAAATCATACAAAGACCATAGTTATAGCTAAAGGAGCAGCAGAATCGATTTTGGCGGTCAGCAGTTCTGTTTTAATTAATGGTAAAGTAGTGCCATTGACAGAGGAGGTAACTGGACTTTTTCAGAAAAATATCTCTGATTATGAGCAAAAGGGTTATAGAATCATCACAATAGCTACCAAGGAAGTAGAAAATTTATCGAAAAGCCAACCTTCCAGCCAATCTGATCTGGAAAAAGACCTCAGGATTGAAGGTATATTGCTATTTCAGGATAAAGCCAAAGAGACGGTCAGGGAGTCATTGAAGATATTACGAAATCTAAAAGTTGAAACTAAAATCATAAGTGGTGATAGCCCCATCATTACCCGCAAAATCTGCAATGACGTAGGATTGCCCATCAAAGAGGATAGGGTAATTACCGGTGATGATCTAACCATCCTTGAGGAGGATAAGTTTAAAGAATACTGTCATCGCTTTAATATATTTGCCCGTGTTTCCCCGGAACAAAAATTTAAGATTGTTGCCAGTCTAAAACAAGAAGGACATATCGTGGGATTTTTAGGAGATGGCGTTAATGATGCCTCCGCTTTAAAGGCTGCCGATATAGGTATTTCTGTTGATACTGCATCAGATATTGCCAAAGAGGCGGCTGACATAATACTTCTACAGAAAAGCTTGCGGGTCTTATCTTTCGGTATCAAGGAAGGGCGAAAAACATTTGCCAATATTACCAAATATATCCTGAATACCATCAGTGCTAATTTTGGTAATATGTTTACTGTGGCTTTCTCCTCTCTATTTTTAAAATTTATTCCTCTTTTACCATCACAAATTCTACTGAACAATTTTGTCAGTGATGTCCCTTTAATGACTATCTCTACCGATAATGTGGATGAGGAGTTTCAAAGAAAACCCAGACGCTGGAATATAGCGCTTATTTCTCGATTTATGGTCTATTTTGGAATTATCAGTACTTTGTTTGATCTGACTCTAATTATACCCTTAATATTAATATGGAAGGTGGAACCACAAGTTTTCCGCACAGCCTGGTTTTTTGAATCATTTTTATCTGAGATAGTCATTACTTTTTCTATAAGAACCAGATTATTTTTTCTTAAAAGCAAGCCCGGCAAACTGTTAGGGATTACCTCTCTTTTGGCTGTGATAGCTGTGGCAGCTCTTATTAATTCTGCTTTAGGGCAAGATTTTTTTGAATTTACAAAGCTGCCAACCAGGGTAATGGTATTGATATTGGTAATACTAATTACCTATTTTATCACTGTGGAAATTGTTAAAAGATATTTTTTTCAGATATTTGAAATATAAGAGGGCAATACGGTTAGTTCTAAAGCCTGGTTGCTAAATGTGATAAAATGATTAAAAAACATTTTTTATAATCAAATTTTCTTTCCAATGAAATTTGAGCTCATTTATTCTACAAAAAATTAGTAGAGATAGAAAGGAAGGCGAAAAAATGTTGCAATGGGGTACCTTTGCCTGGGTCCTTCTCTTTGCCTTACTGGCCTTAGTTGTAAATAGCTTAGGGATACTTGCCATATATAAAAAAAGAGAATTTGCCAAAAAATATGATACCTATTTTATGTGTTTTGCCGCTGGTATTTTAATTACTACCCCTTTGGTACTGGTATTTCCACAGGCAGTGGAAAAGAATTCCTTATCTGGTTTTGCCGCTCTGATGGGGTTTTTAGCTATGTTTTTTAGTAATAGAATTATCCAAAAGAGAACCAAACAAAAATATTTAGCTTTTGGCATTACCGCAGTCGAGGGAATAGCTCTGCACTCTTTTGTCGATGGTGTGATCTATAGCGTAACCTTCAATATCAGCATTCTTACCGGGTTTTTAACAGGAATTGGCCTGGTAATTCATGAATTTGCTGAGGGAGTTATTACTTTTTCTGTCCTGGTGGAAGCGGGAATCAGCGCAAAAAGAGCAATTTGGTTAGCCTTTCTTGTGTCAGGCTTGACCACACCTTTGGGGGCTTTGATAGCTTATCCTTTTATCTCCCGGGTAAATTCTTCTGTGTTGGGTTTATTGCTCGGTTTTGTGGTAGGGGTACTCATTTACCTTTCTGCCTCTCATTTATTACCAGAGGCAAGGGGTCATGAAAGAAAACATTCTCCGTTAGCTTTTATAGCAGGCATTCTGCTGCATTATTTCTGGTTCTGACTGAAATAATTTGAGTAATTGAATTATTTTTTTTAAAGAAGGAAGTGGTTATTGTGGAAGAAAAAGATATTATAGCAAACCTCATTAACCTTGATGTTCACGCTGTCGAGATAAACGAAACCAGAAAAAAAGAATTAGCTGATTTAAAAAATAAATTTCTGGAAGAAGAGCTCAGTATAATCAAAAGATATAAAGAACAGATCGAAGAAGAAAATAAAACTATTGTACAGAAAATAGAGCAGGAAACAGAACAGGAAGTTAACCGATTAAGGATAGAAAATAAACAGTTGCTGGCAAATATGCAACAAAAATTAGAAAAATACCTTAGAGATATTGTTGATGAGATAATTGAGCAAATCTTTAGGATTGACCGAGGGAATGATGTCTAACACGGTTGTCTATTCAGCAATTAATACCAAAATAAGAGTTTTAGAAAGAAATTTTTTACGAAAAAAGGATTACCAGAATTTACTTAAAATGGCTACTGTTTCTGATGCAGCTGCCTATTTAAAAGAAAATACTTACTATAGTAATCTTTTAACAACAATTGATACAGATATAGTGAGCAGAAGAGATATTGAAGGTATCTTCAAGGTAAGTATGGCTGGCAATATTGATAAACTGATCTATTTTTTTCACAATGATTATAAAAAACTGATTCATTTCTTTTTCCTGAAATACGAAATAGAGGATTTGAAATCATTAGCCCGAAGGATTTTTAATGGCCAGGATCCTCAGGAGATTAAAAAATCCTTATTTTTTTTAGGCAAATTCAGTAAAACTGATGCGGAAAGACTTATGGAAGCAAAGACTATCAGAGATTTAATTTATTCATTAAAGGGAGCATATTTTTATGAGTTTTTGATACCACTGGTTGATGGCCGCAGAGAGAATCTTTTTCGTTTTGAAATGGCTCTGGATTTCAGTTATTTTAGCAATATTCAACGGCGCAAACTAAGAATTTCTTCCCGGGATAGCTTTTTGATAAAGGAATATGAAGGTTTGTTAGCAGATCTTTATAATATTCAGTGGATATACCGCGGAAAAAAGTTTTACCAATTATCCCCAGCAGAGTTATTGAATTATACCATTAATTTTGGTGTACAGCTCACCTATCAAGATCGTCAAAAAATGTGTTATGCCACCAGCCTGGGTAATCTTTATCGGCTGACATTAAATTCAGCCTACGGGTTTTTATTTAAGAAAGAAGAGATATCAACAGATATTTATATGGAAAGGCGTATAAATAATTATATTTATTATCAGCTGAGAAAGTTAAACCACAAGTTCCCTCTCAGTATTATGCAAACAATAAATTATATCTGGACTTTTGAGCTGGAAATAAAAAATATTATTTCCATCATTGAAAGTATCAGATACAACCTGACTGCCCAGGATGCCGTAAAATTTGTAGTAAAGGTAGTCTGAGGTGAAGGAGATCCTTTTATGAGTGTAGAAGAGATGAAAATTATGAGGATTATCGGCCCTAAATATTTTTTAAATAGAGTTTTGCATAGAGTTATTTTGCAGGGCAGTGTGCATATGATAGAGGCCTTAACAATGGTCAATTCAGCTGATTTTTTCCTCCCCTTAGCCCTGACTGAAAAGAATATTGAAATTATGGAAGAAAAACCTTTTCTAAAACCATATTCCAGCTCAAAAGATTTTACAGAAGACGAGAGAATTCTTAAGCAATTATACGACCTTTTTGATCTAAAGACAGATTTTAAGATGGAATTTTTAGCTGAAGAATACGATTATAACAGTTTTATGAAACAATTTTCAGATATATATAAAATAGCCCACTCTACAGTTAATGAAATTGATACTATATTACAAGAAATTAAGAAAAATAAGGAATATTTAGAAAATTTAAAATACTTAGCAGGGTTTAATTTCGATATTAGCTTTTTTAATAATATGACCTATCTGGTATTCAGATTGGTAAAAATTTCCATAGAAAACTATGATAAGCTAAAACAAAATTACGATAATATACCGGCGATTATCTTAAAAGTGGCGGTGGAGGGGAAAGAGGTCATACTGTTGACCGCTACCATTGAGACCCTGGAAGAAAACTTAGAGAAGATTTTGAGTTCAGTAAACTATACCTCGCTTTCTCTACCAGCTGAAATGAAAGGCACAGTAGAGGAGGTTTTAACTCGGCTGACTGAAGAGATAGAGGAAAAGCAAGCATCGATTGAATCCTTAAAAGGTTCCTTAGAAAGCTATAAAGAGAGATATGGTGTTGAGCTAAAAAAGATGTTTTCAAGAGTAGAAATGGAAAAAAAGATCGAGACACTTAAATCTAAGATTGCGATGGGTAAGAAATTATTTTTCATGTTTGGATTTGTACCAGCAAGCGCAGTAAAAAAATTAAATGAAGAATTAGAAAAGGAAACTATCCCTGGTTTGACTATTCTGACTGATGGGATAAAGAAAACTTACAGGGGGACTACCCCTCCGACCAAACTGATTAATATAAAGCTATTCAGTCCTTTTGAAAGTTTGGTTAAAATGTATGGAACTCCCTCCTATCGTGAAAAAGACCCAACTCTCTTTTTTGGACTTACCTATATGCTTATCTTTGGGGCTATGTTTGGAGATGTTGGTCAGGGGCTGGTATTACTTTTAATTGGTATTTTTATAAAATATTTTTATCAAAAAAGGGACTTTGGTGAAATTTTAAGCAGGTTAGGGTTAAGTTCTATGTTTTTTGGCTTCCTCTACGGCAGTGTTTTTGGTTCAGAGGAAATTTTGCCTGCTTTGATTATGAGACCAATGGCTAATATCAATAATTTACTGGTTAGCGCGGTAGTCTTCGGGGTAATACTCATTTGCATCAGCTATATATACGGTATATTCAATGCGGTCAAAGAAAAGAATTTAAAGGAAGGATTATTAGGGGAAAATGGTTTAGCTGGATTTCTTTTTTATCTATTGCTATTGTATACTGTATTTCAGATTTTCATTTTAAAGGAACATCTTTTTCCTTTAATAGTCATAGTATTAATTATACTACCCTTTATTATATTATTTAAGCAGCCGCTTGCCCATCTCTTGTTACCGGCTGATAAGTTTTACAAAAAATTATCAGCCAATGAATTTATAGAAGGAAGTTTTGGCATTATAGAAATGCTGCTTTCCATGCTTTCCAACACCATTTCTTTTCTCAGGGTAGGAGCTTTTGCCCTGAATCATGTAGGGCTTTATATTGCCTTTCTTACCCTGGCTAATATGATGAAGACTTCCTGGGGTAGTTGGGCGGTGTTGGTAGTGGGTAATATTGTAATCCTATCTTTAGAAGGTTTGATTGTATTTATTCAGGCCTTAAGGTTAGAGTATTATGAGCTGTTTAGTAAGTATTATCGGGGTAATGGAGTAGAGTATTCCCCGGAAAAGATTAGTTAAACAGTTAAATTCTTCTTACAAAAATGAGGAAAAAATGAAATAATTCAATATTCAAGTATGAGGTATTCCAAAACGGGAGGTTAAAAGGTATGTATATTATCTTATTTATAGCTATGTCTATATCAGGCTTAACGGTAGCCAGCGGATTTTATCTTCATCTGAAAAAGGTCAGGGATAACCTGCCTAAAATAAAAAAATTGGTAAAAGTGTCTATGACTGCATATGTTCTATTGGTAGCCGGGTTTCTATTTTTCTTAATTCCTGATATGGCCAGGGCGCAGTCCTCTTCAGATTCACCATCAGGAATGGGATTTTTAGCAGCTGCCCTGTCTACTGGTTTAGCAACTATAGGTGCTGGCTATGCAGTGGGTGTAGTAGGCTCATCAGCACTGGGGGCTGTTTCAGAAGACCCTGATATATTAGGTAAGACCCTGATTTTTGTTGGGTTAGCCGAAGGCATTGCCATTTATGGCTTAATTGTCTCTATTATGATTCTGGGCAGATTATGAACTAAGTAGAATAAGTAGGCAAGGTTAATATGAGAATATTTTTAATTAGTGATAATACCCATACTCTGGCTGGTATGAGGCTGGCGGGTGTGGAAGGGGTAGTAGTGCATGAAAGGGAAGAAATCATGCATGAGTTAAAGAGAATTAGAGAAGAAAAAGGGTTAGGGATTTTGATTATTACCGAGTTGTTGGCAGAAAAGATTGCAACAGAAATAAATGAAATGAAGCTATCCAAAAATCCTCCCATTATAGTAGAGATTCCTGATCGGCATGGCAGCAGGCGTTCATCCGACTTTTTGACCAGATACATCAGAGAATCAATAGGACTAAAGATTTGAGGTAAGATAATACCATGCCCAATACCATAGATGAAAAGATTTCACTTTTGACTAAAATTATTTTGGAGAGAATCGAGTTTGATTTTAAACAAAAACAAACCCGGTTAATAGATAATCATAAAAATAGGATAGAGAGTATCATCTCTGAATATGAAGAGAAAAAGAGATTAACCCTTGAACAGGTTAACAAAGACGCCCAGAGTAGAAAACAGAGAATAATATTGAAAACCAATACTGACAAGCGTCTGGCAATATTAAAAAAGAGAAAAGAATTGATGGAAAAGGTTACTGAAGAGATTAAAGAGAGGGTTTCAACTTTCCTTACTACTGAAAAGTATAAAGATTTTTTGAGCAGAGCTATCACGAAGGTATTGTCCCGTTTTTCGCCAGATCAATTTGTTTATTTAAAATTTAGCAATAGCGACCTTGAAAACAATTCTACAATGATTTTGCAGGCTATTAATGCTCTCAGAGATAAATCAACCTATCAGATTGATAGAGAAGATTCTTTAATAGGCGGTGTTTTTGTGAAAAGCGAAGATGGTCGCTTAGAGGCAGATTTTACTATCAATACTATTCTGGAAGAGAATCACAAGAAAATAGGAGAAATATTATTCTCCTGGCTGGATAAGGAGAACTGAGATGCAGGGGATTGGTAAGATTATTTATATTAATGGGCCGGTAGTAAAGGCGGAAGGTCTGGTTGGCTTTAAGGTACGGGAAATGATCCTGGTAGGAGAAAAAGAGTTGATTGGTGAGATTATTGCTCTGGAAGATGAGGTAATCACCATACAAGTTTATGAAGATACTAACGGCTTAAAAATCGGAGAAGAAGTAAGGGGTACCGGGAATCCTTTGTCCATAACCTTAGGACCGGGGATTATAGGTAATATATTTGATGGCATAGAAAGACCTCTTTCTAAAATATATGATCAGGGATACCAGTTTATCCCCGAAGGAATCGGCATGCTCTCGCTGGATAAAGAAAAGTTGTGGGAAACCAATATTATAGTAAAAATGGGTGACATTTTGCAGCCAGGGACCCCCTTTGCGCAAATACAGGAAACTACTTTGATGGTTCATAAGGCTATGATTCCTCCAGGGGCAAGAGGGAAGGTGGTTAAGGTAGCTCCGGATGGCAATTATACCATAACAGATACCTTACTTCTACTGTCAGATGAGAAAGGATATCAACATGATATTAAATTAGCCCAGGAATGGCCGGTCAGAGAGCCCAGGCCAATTAGAGAGAGGAAACCATTGGAACAGTTATTAATTACCGGTCAAAGAGTAATAGATACCTTTTTTCCTTTAGCAAAGGGAGGCACTGCTGCTATCCCGGGAGGGTTCGGCACCGGGAAGACTATTACACAGCATCAGTTAGCTAAATGGAGTGATGCTGATTTGATTGTCTATATTGGCTGTGGAGAGCGTGGTAATGAGATGACCGAGGTGTTGGAGGATTTCCCAAAACTTAGGGATCCTAAGACCAACAATCCCTTGATGGATCGCACCATTCTTATTGCTAATACCTCCAATATGCCGGTAGCAGCCCGGGAGGCCTCCATTTATACCGGCATTACCATTGCTGAATACTTTAGAGATATGGGATACCATGCCGCAGTAATGGCTGATTCTACCTCACGCTGGGCAGAAGCCTTGAGAGAAATTTCCGGCAGATTAGAGGAAATGCCTGCTGAAGAAGGTTATCCTGCCTATTTAGCTACCCGATTAGCTGCCTTTTACGAGAGAGCGGGTTATTGCCAGAGTCTCAACGGAGCCGAGGGTTCAGTAACAATTGTAGGAGCTGTTTCTCCTGCTGGGGGAGATTTCTCAGAACCGGTTACCAAATCTACCAAAAGAATTACCGGTGCTTTTTTAGCCTTAGATCGGGAGCTGGCACATGCCAGACACTTTCCCTCCATTAACTGGCTCTTGTCCTATAGCAGCTATGTCACTCTTTTAAAAGAATCGTTTAAGGATAAGCGAGCTTCCGAAATTATTGCTTTCAGAGCCAGAATGACCGGGATTCTGCAGGAAGAAAATAAACTCATGGATATTGTAAAATTGATAGGAGAGGATGTTTTACCAGATGAGCAGAGGATTATATTAGAGATAGCCAGGATAATAAAAACAGGATATATGCAGCAGAATGCCTTTCATCCTCAGGACCAGTACAGCACCCTAACTATTCAATACAACATGCTCAGAGTAATTAATATCCTTTATGAACGTGCCTATTCCTGTATCAAAAAGGGTATACCCCTTTCCAGGGTAAAGGATGAAAACCTGTTTTCCGATATAATTATGATGAAATATAACTTTGGTGCAGAAAAAACTGAGCTATTTTCAGAATTAACAGACAGAATTAATAAGTATTATGATAGTTTAGAAAATTTGTATAAAGAAGGTTCGTCTAATGAAGGTTAAATATCTTAAACTGGACAGAGCAGAAGGACCACTCATTATATTGAATGAAGTTCAAGATGCAGTTTATGGAGAAATAGTTGACATAGAGGTTTCCGGGGGAGGCAACCGAACCGGGCAGGTAGTACTGATTGATAGAGATAAGGTGGTTATTCAGGTTTTTCAGGGCTCCTCGGGGATTTCTTTGAATAATACCGCGGTGAGCTTTTCAGGAAAACCCATGGAGATACCATTATCAGAGGAGGTTGTAGGTAGAATTTTTAATGGGATGGCTAAACCAATGGATGGCGCAGGAGAAATATTCTCTCCAAAAAGCTACAATATCAATGGCAGACCGATGAATCCCATTGCCCGACTTTACCCCAGAAATTATATACAGACCGGGATATCAGCCATAGATGGCCTCATGACCCTCATTAGAGGACAAAAACTGCCCATCTTTTCTGGTGATGGTCTTCCTCATAACCAATTGGCTGCTCAAATTGTGAGGCAAGCCCATATTGTTGAACAAGAAACAGGAAATTTTGCTATTGTTTTTGCTGCCATCGGCATTAAACATGATGAAGCAGATTACTTTTTCAAAGTTTTTACAGAATCAGGTGTTTTAGATAGAGTAACTATGTTTATTAACTTAGCAGAGGATCCGGTGATGGAAAGGATTGTTACCCCCCGATGCGCTCTTGCAACAGCTGAATACCTTGCTTTTGAGTGTGATAAACAGGTATTGGTGGTAATGACCGATATTACCAGTTATTGTGAGGCTTTAAGGGAAATTTCCTCAGCCAGAGAAGAAGTTCCTTCTCGAAAGGGATATCCGGGCTATCTTTATTCCGATTTAGCCAGTCTCTATGAGAGAGCTGGAATATTAAAAAATTCGAAGGGGAGCATTACTCAATTACCTATACTTACTATGCCTGATGATGACATTACCCACCCAGTTCCGGATCTTACTGGCTATATTACAGAAGGTCAGGTAGTGTTAAGCAGGGCTATGTATCAGATGGGTATCTATCCCCCTATTAATGTTCTACCCTCTTTGTCCCGTTTAATGAAGGATGGTATTGGTAAAGAGTATACCAGAGAAGATCATCCCGATATTGCCAATCAGGTTTTTTCATCTTATGCTAAAGTACAGGAGGTTGGAGCCCTGGCTCAGATAATAGGAGAAGACGAGCTTTCCGATAATGATCGAAAATATATGGGGTTCGGCCGTGACTTTGAAAAAAAGCTTGTTAAACAGGATTTTGAAGAATATCGTGACTTAAATCAGACACTTAATATTATGTGGGAACTGATCAGAGTGTTACCAGATCAGGAACTTACCAGAATAGACCCATCTTTACTGGTAAAATACCTCAGAAAGTGATTAATTATGCAAGAGAATATTGCTGCGACCAAAAGTAATTTAATTGCTGCTCAGGCTACCCTTGCTTTTTCTAAAAGAGGTTTTGATTTACTGGATAAGAAGAGAAATGTACTGATTAAGAGCATGATGGATCTGGTGGAACGGGCTCAGGAAGTCCAGCAGGAAATAAGGATAATTTTTAAAGAGGCCTATGAGGCACTCATCGTAGCCGATATTACTTTAGGTATAAGCGAAGTAAATGAGATAGCACGTTCCATACCACAGGCTACTGAATTTAATATCCTGTCTTATAGTGTTATGGGCGTGGAATTACCTCAAATCAAATATGAGCGGCATAAGATTGAGCCTTCCTATAGTTTTTATCACACCAACACCTCTCTCGACAGGGCTTTACAAAAATTTCAGCAGGTAAAATATCTTATTTATGATTTAGCAGAGATTGAAGATTCTGTCTACAAATTAGCAAGAGAAATAAAAAGAACACAAAAAAGAACCAATGCCCTAAAGAATATCCAGATCCCAAAATACGAAATGGTAGTTAAAGAAATTTCTGAAGATCTGGAAGAAAAAGAGAGGGAAGATTTCTTCCGCCTGAAGGTATTGAAGAGGAAAATATAACCCACCAGATAAAAATCAGGCGGATTAAAACTATTAATAACAGCCAATAGGCAAGCCAGTCCCCAACACGAAATCATAATTTATTCATATTCAGAGGAATGAATCCAAATTCTCTTAAACCAGCGATAGAGCCACTCATTGGCCAATTTTCTGTTCTTGAAAAATACAATTTGTATATCCGGATAGCTTATAAAAAGCTCAGCAATTATATCAGCTGTGTAGGTTGGGGAATAGAATTGGTTGGTTTTGGGATTGAGGAATTCTGAATAAGGAGAATCAAAAAATAATGCCTTGTAGGGATAACCCCGTAATTCCTGCAGGCTTATCTTTAAGATTTCAAAATTTCTTAGTTCATGCAGAAAATTATCCAGAGTCTTTCTTTCGGCAACAGCAACAATACAACCATCTTTGATCAGGGCATAATCTCCAACCTTTAAATTTTCTTTTTTGATTTCACTATTAACAAATTTGTAAGGATAATGTTCCCTTTTATCTATTACAATTTCCATCCTTTCTTGTTTGCCGCCTTGTGGAATATACGCCCCGGGACCCCTCATTTTCACAGAGGATTGGGTTATCCAGAAAATCTGTTCATAATATTGCCCTGGCATAGTCTTATATTCCTTCTTTAAAAAAAGAAACCAGCACCTCCTTCTGGTTTTTCTATCTAAGACGATATTGAGTTTTTTACCCCATCTTTTAGCTAAAATAAGGGGACATGTTTCTAAAGGTTGTTCCTCTGGTAGTTCTTCTTTAGTTAGGAATCCCTCTGAGATACAGAAGATCTTCTTCCCGGGACCAGGCCATTTAGCCTGTACCCTTAGAATCAAAAAT
>JAKPKS010000130.1 GCA_029553585.1 Candidatus Atribacteria bacterium
ATGAAGGTAAGGACGGTCAGACAATAAATTTTCGTTGCATGGAGTATTTTGTATTTCTGCCGGGTATGGTTAAGCGATTAAAGATAAAGTATGACTTTTTATAGTGTTAAATTCCCATTACAAGACATGCCCCGGGTTTGATGTAATTTTTAGAAAAAGTAATATAATAATTATAATGAAGTTTTAAAATCTCTGTAATATTTTAAGACATTTTATGTCTTATAGGTAAGAGGGGTCAGATTATGTTTTTCAGTTTTATAAACTACAAGGATGATGAGCGCTATGAATATTCCTTACAGGTACTATTTGAGGAAAATTATGATAGAGTATATAATACTGCAATAGCAATCCTTTTAAATAAGGAACTGGCTAAAGATGCAGTACAGGAAACATTTTTAAAGGCATTTTTAAAAATAGATACACTAAAGGATAAAAGTAAGTTCAATATATGGATTTGTACTATCACAAGAAATGTATGCAAGGACATGCTTCGACAAATATATAAGCAAAGGAATAGAAATATATCTATTTATGATGACGATGGCAGCATAAAAAATAACATTGCTGAATTAAGTGATTTTAATGTTCCTGATAAAATATATGAAAATAATGTGGCCAGGCGGGAATTAAAAGCGCTTATTGGTGAAATGGATATGGATACACAGACGATCATTAATCTGAGATATTTTGAGGATTTTACATATGAGCAAATTGCTAAATATATGGATATCAAAGAAAATAATGTAAGGGTTAAGCTACATAGGGCAAAACAAAAGATAGCAGATAAGATGAGAAAGTATCTTGCTATGGGAGGAGTAGATAAAGATGTCTAAAGACCTTGATTCTTTAATAAAAGAGTTAGCAGAAGAAAGAATTTGTGAAATGCCGCACCCTCTAAAGGAGGAGGTTTGGGAACAGCTAATGGTACGATTAAGAAAGAAACGCAAAGAAGGAAAAAGGATAAACGCCTTTAAGCGATTAAAGCCCGTGATTGCCGCATGTATGGTAATTATATTTTTAACCGTACTATATGTAAATCCCAAAACTCAAGTAGCAGCTATTACAAATAAGATGATAAAAAGAATAGTTAAAATAACACAGGATACTGTTAAAGTCTATAAGAAGGTTGATTCTATTGCTGTTGAAAAGACCGATTATCTTTTCGGCAGGGACATTGACGATCCGAGGATTGGTGAGGCGCAAAAGAAAGTACACTTCAGGCTATTTATCCCAGAATATATACCCGAAGGCTTTAAACTCGACAGTGTGGATATATTGAATAAAAATGAGAAAAAGGAAACAGTAACTTTCTTGTATATAAATTCTAACAGAGATAAAAAGGATTGTTTTGAAGTTACACAACGCAGCTACTCGACGGGTACAAGTGTCACTATGAACATTGAGAAGAATGAAAATACAAAAATTGAGATTTTAACCCTTGACGGAGTAGAATATACTTTGATAAATCATGAAAAAGATCTTAACGGACTGCTATGGGATATTGAAAACATTGGGTGTGAAATAAGCGGTAATATAAGCAGGGAGAATATAATTGAAATTGCAAAATCAATGAAATAGGGTGTACAAAAGTACACCCCATCAGACTGAAGACAAAGTATAAAAACTATAGAGAATCCTTAAAATCAAAAAGGATTCTCTTCATTTTTGTCGAATATATACTGTGAAGTATTGATACGGTGGTGTTTTAGATGTTAACAAAGGATAAAAATGATGTTCGTAGCCAAATTGAAATGTTATCATTGGATGAACTGGTACCAGAGAATCATCTAGTAAGAAAACTTGAAGCGGCAATAGATTTTAATTTCATATATGACCTAGTGTCTGATAAATACTGCATGGATAACGGACGGCCAAGTATTGACCCTGTAGTGCTTTTTAAGATTGTATTTATTCAGTATATATTCGGAATTAAATCAATGCGACAGACTATCTCTGAAATACAAATAAACACTGCTTACCGCTGGTTTATCAGATATGGACTTAATGAGAAGATCCCTCATTTTACAACAGTCGGTAAGAACTATGTTAGAAGGTTTAAGGATACAGATATATTCGAACAGATATTTATTAGGATACTAGAAGAGACAGTAAATGCCGGATTTATTAAAGCAGATGCTGTTTTCATAGATGCGACCCATGTAAAAGCGAATGCTAATAAAAAGAAGTTTGATAAAGTATATATGGAAAAAGAAGCTCGTAATTATCAAGAGCTTTTAAACCAGGAAATTAACGAAGACCGAGAGTTGCACGGTAAGGTACCTTTGGATATGAGTAAAAAAAAACAGAGTTAAAGGAAGTCAAAGTTAACAGAACAGACCCAGATAGTGGAATACTAAGGAAGAATGAAAAAGAGAAATGCTTTGCTTATTCATTTCATACAGCCTGTGACAGAAATGGCTTTATACTTGGTATAGCTGCTACCGCTGCAAATATCCATGATAGCACGATGTTTGAAGCAGTCTTGGAACAGGTGGAAAAGAACGTAGGAAAACCTGAGTATGTTGCAGTGGACGCTGGTTACAAGACACCATACAACTGCAAGATACTGATAGACCAGCAAATAAGGCCGGTAATGCCCTATACAAGACCAATGACAAAGGCTGGATTCTTCAAAAAATATGAGTACGTATATGATGAATATTATGACTGTTACATATGTCCTAACAATCAGATATTAAAATATCGGACAACAAACAGGGAAGGATATAGAGAATACAAATCAGACCCGCAAATATGCATGAACTGCCCTTACCGGAGCCAATGTACAAATAGTAAAGATTATATTAAGACAGTAACTCGCCACATCTGGGCTCATTATGTAGAAGAGGCAGAGCATCTAAGGCACACTGATGTTAACAAAGAAATATATGCACAGCGTAAAGAAACCATTGAACGGGTCTTTGCGGATATGAAAGAAAAGCATGGCATGCGTTGGACAACCCTGAGAGGACTGAAAAGGGTGTCGGTACAGGCGATGCTTGTTGCTGCATGTATGAACTTAAAAAAGATGGCAAACTGGAAGTGGAGATACGGAAAGACCGGATCAAACCCTCGTATTATACTTCAAAAAATACAATATTTCATGAAAAAACACGGCTTCCGCTACTTGTGGAAACCGTGTTTGTCTGAAAACTGATAGGGTGTACAAAAGTACACCCCATTTCACTATTCTACATATATGTATGAAGATGTTGAATTCTGGGTTTCTGCTTGTGAGCCGTATTTAATGTAATGTACGGCTCTTGTCCTGTAATAGTTGCCATGCTGATAACTTGAATTAGCCCCATCGGTTATGCTCTTGGCATTATATTTGGTAAAAGACCAGTTTTGCACATCAATCCACTGCGAACCATTCCATCTTTGAAGATATAATGTAAGCTTTACCTGGTCTGACAGATAATTAGATACTGTTGAACCTTCGAGATATAAATCGGTTCCGGTATTGTCTATAGAACAATAATAATTAAAGAAAAGATTACTTTGAATAGATTTGATAGTACGTTTATCTATACTGCTACCGTGTTTGGAATCAGTGGACTCGATACCTTCCGTCGGTTTTGGCGGCTGATTTGCCTCTACGCTTGCAAATGCCACTACCTGAAGGGATAAGGCTATCAATAGAGTAAAGGCAATCCCTATGAAAAGTTTCTGCATCCTAATTTCCCCTTTCTTTTATAAAATAAGCTTCCTAAAATAAAGACGAAATAGGTGCCCAAGATGTTACACTATTTACCAAAATAAATATTAGAATATTTTCTGACAATCTGTAACAAAACTTACCTCTGTATCGTCTCTAATTATAACGAGGAAAAAATTTACTATACTGGCAGACGAAAGGAGGTGGACGGGCTATGGTATGTATAAGATCGCCTGATAATTATTATAGAATGACCTCAAGCTAAGACACTTGTCAAATAATCGTTAGCTTAAGGTCTAATTCCCCTATGCAAATAGAGGATAAGTATATTTTATACCTCTTAGGGTAGTTTGTGAAGGAAGAAACGAAAGGGAAAAAAATTAAGCAAATATAAATCCGAATTTAAGTTTTCGAGGAGGATTAAAGTATGAAGAAAATTACCTGTTTACTATTAACATTATTACTATTATTATCTTTCAATACAGCGGTATTTGCGGATACTATAAATACAACTAATTATAAAGTCTTTCAAGGTTGGAGCAGTGACTGGGGATATTGGAATTGGGGGATTAGTAGCAGTTACTACGGTGAGTTAGTTACATATTTAACCACTAAAATAATTAGTGAACACGACGTATTGGCATATATTCAAGGTCCTAACTATGATGTTGGCGTAGGCGATTATTTTATGACTTCACTTACCATAAAAGCAGACTCTACGAAATTGAATACGTACTATGATCTAGATTCTATAAACAGCGATTATATACTACCATCACCTATATATTTGTATATATTTGGTGGAATTGAAGAAGGTACTAATATGTCAACTTCTAAACAAGGAAATATAACTATAAGTTTAGCTTTCCAAAATTCAGATTTTGCCGCTATAGGAAGCTGGTCAAATTCACTGTCTAAAAACTTTTAGGAGGTAGATTAAAATGCAGAAAAATAGAGTGATTTCCCTTTTTATAGCTTTTAGTATTCTTTTATCACTATTTAGTGTTAGCGCTTTGAGAAGCAGTAACGTTGCTGATATAAATGATATATTGAAAGCTGCTGGCATTATAAAAGAAAACCGGCAAAAGCAGGATGACAAGATAGAAGTTGCTACTGCTAATGGGATCAGTCTCTACAAGAGAGAAATAGAACTAAAGAAGGACCTTTCAATGATAGTATTTAAACTCGACGAAAAAGATGCTTATAAGGACGTAATTAAAGGTCTGGCAAAAAATAAAGTTCTTTACAAAATGGCTGAAGAGGAGGGGTTAGCTCTTACGATGGAGGAAGCTCTTGAAGCTTCATTGCTTCAAAAAGATATGGTTCAGCAAGATGAAAAAGCACTGGAAAATATGAATAGTTATATAAAAGCACTTGGGTTAACGGAAGATCAATACTGGACAGAATATCATGTTATTGAAACCCAACAGTATCTTTCAATAGAGAAATTAAAAGAAAGTATTGCAAATGAGGGTATTGAGCAGGGAATACTTCCTAAGGTTAAAATTCATACAAAAGAAACATCTAAACTGTATAAGGATTATATAGATAAAGAAATAAACGAAATTGAAGATAATATAGTTATAGAGTTTATAGATGAACAATATGAGGAGAAATTTAACAATTAAGATTTAGTTACTAACTGGTTTTAGGGAAAGCAGTATGCAATTTCTGTTACTAAATCCTATGAAAGCTATGGCAAAACCTGAAGTGTTCGAAGATAATACAGTCTATCCGGATTATAACGGAACTTTCCTGCCAATTGGTGGAGTTAATGAAATGCTTCATCCTGAAATGTTTGAGCAGAGTATATTCCGGCAGGGTCAATTGATTGTTGTTGGAGAGGAAGAATTATTAAAACGCAAGGTTACGTTACTACAGGTTGATTTACTAAATGGCAAAAGAGGGGATTGTCAAAAATTCTGGATAGATAATGAAACCGGTATAGTTCTAAAAACGGAGATTTATAAAAAGGATAAAGTTATGCAAAGTATGGTATTTGAATCTATTGATTTTACCTCCGGCTTTAATGATTCAAAGTTTGAGCTGAATTAGGATACCGAATTATCAACTGCGTCAACTCATTTATATAAACCCTGGGAGAAAAACTCTCGGGGTTTTGCTTTTACCATAAATCTTTTTCACGACATATATAGTAATCCCGTACCAGATAATTATTGCCCATTGCTCTAACCATATATTATAATCAAATTATGATTATTAAATATGCATGGAGATGAAATTATGAGCTACAGACAGCTTATGAACGATATTAAGAATAACTGCATCAAACCGGTATACCTAATATATGGCAGCGAGACATATCTGATAGATAAAGGCAGAGAGGCACTGAAAAATGCAGTGGTAACCTCCTTCCCCGAGCTTAACTATACACTGTTGGAAGGAGATAAACTTGAGGCAAATGAGCTTTTAGCTGCCTGTGAAACATATCCTTTTGGTTCGGCAAAAAGGCTGGTAGCCGTCAGGGATTTGGGTATTCTGAAGGCAAAAGGAAGGGAAGGGGAGGATTCGGATACCGGCAAGGATGTACAGCCCTTCATTGATATAATCAGCAATATTGGTGATACTGCCTGCCTTCTGCTTGTTTCCTACGGAAGCATAGACAAAAGGAAAAAGATAGTGAACATATTGAAAAAGCAAGGAGCGGTTTATGAATTCGACAGAGTGGAAAGAGATGACCTTGCCCAGTGGATAAGAAATGTCCTTGACAAAAACGGGAAAAAAATCGGTTTCAAAGAGATGGGTCATTTTATTGACAGCATTGGTTATTTGGATAAAAACGGAAGCAAGACAATGTATGACGTGGAAAATGAGATAAAAAAGCTCACAGCATATATGGGTGACGCAAGGGATGTACGTATTGAGCATATCGAGGTTATTGTTCCAAGAAATATTGAAAATGATATTTTCAAGCTTATTAACGCTTGTGCGGAAAAAAATATTGATCGCAGTTTAAGAGTTTACGGCGACTTGCTTTTGGAGGGCGAATCCGGCTTTGGGATACTGGCCCTGCTTACAAACCAGATAAAGAATATGTTGGTGGTATCCGAACTATACGAAAAAAGGCATGAAGCCGGAAGCATATCACAAAAGCTAAAACTCCATGAATATACGGTAAAGCTTTGCATAAAATACAGTTCTTCAATTAAGAGACAACTTCTCCTGTCCGCTTTAAAGAAGTGCCTGGACACTGAGTTCAGCATCAAATCCGGCGGGATGGGAGAACGGTTGGCAATGGAAATGCTGCTTTCAGGATTATTTGAATAAATGTACAAAAAGTAATAAAACCCTGAGGGAATCTTTCAGGGTTTATTGTTCATTTAAATACTAGGCGATTGCTTTAATCTTCTTTGACAATCTGGACTTTTTCCTCGCTGCCGTATTTTTATGGAGCGTACCTTTGGCTACCGCTTTGTCCATAAGACTTGTAACCTTGCGGTACAATTCCTTTGCCTCGTCAAAATTTCCGGCTTTTATTGAATCCTCAAACCTTCTAATTGAAGTTTTCAAGGAGGAAACAATTATTCTATTTCTTCTTGTTTTGAAGCTTGCAACCTTTATTCTTTTTAAAGCTGACTTGATATTTGCCAAATCCTTCACCTCCTTCAACATTCAATTAACAAAAGGTATTCTATCATATTCGTCATAAGAATGCAAGTATGATTTGTTTTTCTTTTCTTCGCCGGCACCAGGGATCCTTAGGACATTTGATACAGAAAGTTTACTCTGAATAAAATAAACAGGTAAGGCACAAACTTCAATTATTATGTATTTTGCGCAAATATATTTTACAGATTTTGGAGGGAGTACCATGGCAGGAATAAGAACAGACTTGGCTATAGAAGCAAGAGAATTTTACAGCAGGCAGGAGAATAGAGAAGATATACCCGGAGTAGAAATGGATGTTGATAAGAAGGAGGATTACACAGTAACAAGAGTTAAAGTTGTTGAGGAGGTCGGAGCCAGAATAATCGGAAAACCTTTAGGAAACTACATTACTATTGAAGCCCCAAAGCTGCGGGATAATGACAAGGATCTTAATGACAAGGTAGGAAGAGCCTTGGCGGAAGAAGTAGCGAGAGTGACAAACCTTAATGACCAATCAGTAATAATGGTAGTAGGTCTGGGAAATTGGAATGTCACACCTGACGCATTGGGGCCGAGGACAGTAGAGCATCTGTTGGTTACCCGCCATATGAAAGAGTATATGCCTGACCAAATTGACGAGGGCGTCAGGTCAGTTTGCGCTGTTGCCCCCGGAGTTCTTGGGATTACAGGGATAGAGACCAGTGAAATAATCAGGGGCATAGTAGAGAAAGTAAAGCCGGATCTGGTTATAGCAATTGATGCTTTAGCCTCGAGAAAAATGGAGAGGATAAGCACCACCATTCAAATTGCGGATACAGGTATAAATCCGGGGTCTGGAGTCGGCAACAATAGAAAGGAACTTAGCCAAGAGAGCATGGGAATACCCGTAATAGCTATCGGGGTACCTACTGTTGTAGATGCAGCAACTATGGCAAGCGATACCATTGATATGGTAATCGATTCATTAATAAATGGATCCGCAAAGGGCGGGGAGTTCTATCATATGCTTAAAAATATGGAAAAGACAGAGAAATATAAGCTTATTAACGAGGTCATATCCCCTTACATAGGTAATTTAATGGTTACCCCAAAAGAGATTGACAGACTTATTGATGATATTGCAGTTATAATAGCGAATGGGCTCAATGCGGCGCTGCATCCAAGCATAAATGAGGAGAATATGGATATGTATCTGAATTAGATACCGGAAAGCGGTCATTTCTATTCATATATAAAATCAGAACGGCATATAAGTGTATACAGGCAAACTAATTTGTTCCGTGTCCGGATATGCAAGGTACGGAAGAAGAGGGGTGGATTGGTTGAACAAAAAATGGTTGTTTGCTTTTTTTGTGATACCGGTAGTTGTTGTACTGATTATTTTTGCTAAGTGGCTGTATGCACCTAATGCTTATGTAAATGAACTTAAAAAGGATGCGAATCTGTATGGCTTCGATCCAACCGATTCCATAGAAGTTTTTAATTATGATATTAAAAAAAAGTTAGAGCTTAAGAGATATTCCGATAATTTTTATATTCAAATTCTGAACACTGTAATAACGGGTGCTAAAGTGAGCTATGAAAAGGATTATGGCAGCCCTATGCCTGGACTCCTGGCTTCAGCTGTAAGCAGTATAACCGATGGTCTTCATACTGATATCAGTAACCCTTTGACTTACTTGAATATTGCCTTTACAGCTTTCAGCCAGTATGATCCGTCTGTTTTGACCTATGAGGGCCTTAATATCGGTGGGTCTGTCAATACCCCCCATATAACCGATTTTGAGAACGCTCCCGAGGGGGCTATTTATTTCAGTGAAGAGGATGAGTATAAATCTGAAGAACTGATACCCGGGCAGCAGCCCATGGCTTCCGATACGGCACAGGCATCCCAGACTATTAGGGAGACTATTGGAATTCCCGGGAAAATTGCACTGGATAAAAAATCTCCCCAAATACTTATTTATCATTCTCATTCAACGGAGAGTTATATGCCAAATACTGCCGGGAACTACCACACACTTGAAGAAAAATATAATGTTATCTCTGTTGGCAATATATTGACAAAAGAAATTCAGGATAAATACAAGTATAAAGTCCTGCATGACAAAACCCAGCATGATAAGGTGTCCTACGCATATTCTTATTCAAATTCCCTGATAACAATAAAAAACAGTATTAATAAGTACAAATCGATAAAAGTGATACTGGATTTACACAGAGATGCTTTTGATGCAGACAAATATACTTATGCCGAAAAGATAGCAAAAAAAGCTGAGTATACAGCTTCAATAAACGGGAAAAACGCTGCCCGGATCATGCTGGTTATTGCCCAAGGGAATCCGAATTACGACGAGCTGGAAAAGTTTGCAGTATATATAAAAAGAAAGATGGATAAACTATATCCCGGGTTGTTCTTCAAAATTGATGTAAAAAGCAGAGGTAAGTACAATCAGTACTTCAGCAACCACTCTGTCCTTGTAGAGGTTGGGTGCATGCTTAATACCATTGAAGAAGCAAAATACTCTGCCGAGCTTTTCTCCAGGGTTCTGGGGGAAGTGATAAATGATCTTAAGGAATAGATTCAGGTGGATAAGAGAATTGATAAAAAAAGGCAGCAGGTTAAAGCACTTAGGAGTAAACTGAAAAATGCATCGGCAATATTTTTCTGTATCATGCTATTGATTTTTTCTATAAGTATTACTGACATGTCGATAAGAAGGATGACTATGTGCAATGATGAAAAATATGCGATAGCAGTTTCATTTCAGGAGGGCAATATGCTCAGACTTGATATTGCGGGTGAGCGACTGATGATAAACATTGAACCTGCTGTCAGAATGGCTGACTATATTGCCGGCAATACTAAAAAGTGTTATGGCAAGCTTGTGAAAAGCATAAGAACTGAATTTAAAAAAAGATTTTAGCGGTTGTAACGCAAATTGCCATTGAAGGGTATTGCACAGCTTTTATATAAAGAGCAGCAATACTCTTTTTC
>JAKPKS010000132.1 GCA_029553585.1 Candidatus Atribacteria bacterium
TGTGAAGTTATGTGAGAATTCTCTAAGAGGAGCTATCAATGCAAACAGGGTATTGATAATTATCATTAAAATTCTGAATTCAGTAGGTCCAAGCTTTGCGTATGTTAGTTTGAATTCCTTTTTCAGGTGGGCATTCATACTCACATTGATGGTCATTAAGAGATACATTACCAAAGCTAACAACGCTATTTCAAAATGTACCAACCCTGATAGACCCACTCCTATGAAAATAATAACTTCGTTGATTGCATCAACGGTATGATCCAGGTAGTATCCATAAATCGGCCTTTGAGTATTTCTCACCCTCGCCAGGGTGCCATCAAGGGAGTCGCCATACCAATTGATAACAAAACCCAAGGAGCTCAACCATAGGAAATTGATATTCCATGCTGCAAGTATGTATCCTGTGGCTATCACAACAGCACCAAACACTCCAAGGTATGACATCATATCTGAAGTTACCCACTTGGGCTGCCTTTCTGCAAGCCAAATTAATAATTTTTTTTCGAGCGCGTTCAGAAAAGAAGTCTGAATTCTTACCGCATCTATTATCTTACTATTTGCCATATCTGATTATCTAATATTGATTATAAACCTTATTTCTTAAAAAGTCACTAAATTCATTTATGTCTTTATTTTTATAATTCTTTTGCTCTTCAGGTGTGATAATTTCTCCTAAGGCCACCCTCGCAGTTTTACCTTTCTTATTGAAAACTTCAGAAGGAAGTCGAAGTAATCGTATTTTCCAATCAATAAGCCCTAAAGAATAATAGAAATTTGAGTTTCTATCAAAAAATGCACCGGCACTATCGGTAGATTAGCTCTCTTTATTATCCTTATGACCGGTTTTTGCCACTGACGGTCTCTGATGCATCTATCCCTTAGACTCAAGTCTGAAACTGCACCGGAAGGAAAAAGTCCGAGCGGATGCCCGTTATTAAGATGTCTGATGCCTTCTTTAATACCTCGTAGCGTGTCTTGTGTGGGAGTCCGAACTTCGTTACCTATAGGGGTTACACAGATAAAATTTTTTTCCAATGTTTTTACCCGTGACAGAACATCATTTATGGTAATTTTAAAATCTGGTCTTATACGGCCGAAAAGGTCAATCAATATTACTCCATCGAGACTTCCATAGGGGTGATTGCTTATGGTGATAAAAGCACCTTCCGGAAGTCTTTCCAGAACTTCTGGATTAAGTACCTGATAATCCATATCTATATCGTTGAGAACCGCTCTTGTGAAGTCCGGACCTTTAAGTGCGAAATTCCTATCATAAAGATCATTAACCTTATCTATTGCAAGGATACGCATAAGAAATTTTCCAAATGCATTTCCGCAACTTCCTTTAAACAACGGACTTAAGCTTTCAAGCTCTTCTGGCTCAAGTAATGGCATTAGTGTTTTTTATAATTAATTGATCAAAAAA
>JAKPKS010000150.1 GCA_029553585.1 Candidatus Atribacteria bacterium
ATCTTAACTAAAGTAAAGAGTTAATAAACCAGACGGGTTGCGGTAGCTAACAGAATAGCAATAAGAAAGGTAAAGAGCATGGCAAATAGTGTTCGCTTACCACCAATTTCTTTAATCAGTACCGCGATGGTAGCCACACAGGGAATATAAAAAAGTACAAAAATGGTAAAGGTCATAATCTGAGTGGCACTCATGACCAGACTGATATCAGTTACTCCCAGTGCCTGTACTAGCATAATCATAGAGAGCTCTTTTCTTAATACCCCAAAGATCAGGGTAACCCCAACTGCTATTGGTAACCCCAGTAAAAGGGTAATTGGGGATACTAACATATTGAGGTAAGACTCTAACCGCCAGTATTGTAACAGGCTTAAGACTATACTACCTGCAATTAAAAGAGGCCAGGCTACCACAATAAATTCTTTCATCCTCAACCAGACTTTGGCTAATAAAACCTTCAAAGAAGGGATATGGTAAGACGGTATCTCCATTATCATGCCCGGGGTTACCTCGGGCAATAAACGGGAAAGAATCTTACCGGCAATAGCAATTACAGCCATATTTAAAATATAAACAAATAGTGCCGCTTTGGGACCAAGATAGAAGGCTACCAATCCAAAAATAACTGTTATCCTGGCTGCACAAGGTATCATGGTGGTTAAGACGCTGGCAATGAAACGGTCTCTTTCTGACTCCAAGATACGGGTCGCCATGACTGCCGGTACGGTACAACCATATCCCAACATAAAGGGAATAATAGCCTTACCATGTAGTCCGATGCGATGCAAGAAGGTATCCATTAAAAAAGCGATACGGGGTAGATATCCCACATCTTCTAAAAAAGCCAGTCCTAATAAAAAAGGAAAGAGGTAGGGTAGCACTATGGCAATACCACCAGCGATACCCTGTACAATACCATTGGCCATAGATAATAATAAAGGGTATCGATTCAGTCTTTCTGCAATATAGGGCAGGAATTGATAAAAGAAATCCAATAATGGTTCTTCCAACAAATTGCCTATATAGAAAACGAAATTAAAAAAAAGATACAAAACAGTAATCAAAAAAACATAACCAAAGAAGGGATGCATTAAAATATTATCTAAGTAGCTGCGCAGCTCAACTTTTGGCTTGGAATGAGCAACCACCGATTCATATATATCCATAGACAGATGATGGCGTTCTGAAGAAATAATTACATCTGAAGCTCGGTCACGGCATTTTTCTAACTGGTCTTGATGGGTTTTTATAATTTTTAAAAACTGGGCATCTATGTCCTTGATTTCTGACATAAAATATTGATCATTTTCTAAAAGTTTGGTAGCTAAAAAACGCAGCGAGACTTTAAATTTCTTTGCATAACCTTTTTGCTCTAATTGTTCTATAAGTCCCTGCAGTACCTCTTCTACATCTTTACTGAAAGTCAGATGCTGACTTTTAACAGGCTTTAAGCCCATTGCCAGAGCAGTTTCAAACAACTGGTCAACTCCCCAGCCTTTGTGGGCAACCGTCTTTACTACCGGTACATTGAGCAGTTGTGATAATTTTTGCTCATCAATATTAATGCCTTTGGCATCAGCTTCATCTATCATATTTAAGCAGATTACGGTTGGTAAATTCAGCTCCAGTACCTGTATAGTCAATTCCAATTCTCTGCTTAGCAGGGAGGCATCAATAACATTAATTACCACATCAACTTTTTCTCTGAGCAGGTATTTTCTAGTCTCCAGTTCAGCTAAATCAAATGAGGTAAGAGAATAGGTGCCTGGCAAATCCACTATTTCAAAGGTGGTTCCCTGAAAAGTCATTTTACTTACGGTGTAGGTGACTGTTTTTCCAGGGAAATTGGAAGTAATTGCTTTATAACCGGCAGCATGATTAAAGATTGTGCTCTTTCCCGAGTTAGGCTGTCCTACCAGTGCAAACCTCATGACTCTTCCTCCACCAGAACCTGGGAGGCAATCCCTCTCCCCAAGGCTACTTTATTACCATGGATGCTTACCAGAATAGGCCCTCGCATAATACCACTGGTTAGTACTATCAAGGAATCACCTGGATGTATACCAATACAGCTCAATCTTTGTCTCACTCCTAATCCACCTCTAATCCTTGCCACTTTGACCTTTTTCCCTGGCTTCACGTCTGCTAAACTTACTATCATAACTTTTTTGACTCCTGATTGCGTTTTTTATTATTTATCTGATGCTTTAATTTTTTCCAGCAAGCCTGGCAATACCCTCTTAGTTCTAAACGATGCTCTGCCGGTGTAAAAGAGTATCTCTGACAAATATCTTTTTGTAAATTATCCACCTCTGGACTGGTAAATTCAATAATCTTACCACAGTTCAGGCAGACCATATGATCGTGATGCGGTTTATTGTATATCTTTTCATAGACAATTTTTTCCCCTCCGAACAGAGTTTCTGTTATCAATTCACTTCCCATCAGGAGAGGAATGGTCCGGTAAACGGTGGCTAAAGAAACTCTGGAGTTTTGTTTTCTGAGCTGCTGATAAATATCCTCAGCATGGAAATGGTCCCTGAGCAAAACAATGGCTTTCAGCAGTTCTTTTCTCTCTTTGGTGTATTTTAAATTATTCTTTTTTAGAAAGTGTTTAAATTTTTCTTCATAAAGAGCCAATGAAATCTCCAAATGTAATTGAT
>JAKPKS010000169.1 GCA_029553585.1 Candidatus Atribacteria bacterium
CAATAGGATCTTCAAAGATTGGGTCTTCTATGGTACAGCAGGTGTAAGGCATTTTGATTTTACCGCTTATGATAGTAACGTCTTCTGTGGTACCGGGGGAAGGAACAACACCCTTACAGCCAGTAAAAAGAAGTATCACTATGGCAAGCGATATTAAAAGTAAGTATTTGGATAAACTTTTTAGATTCATAAGTTAATCTCCTTTTCATTATTTATATTTTTTATTAATTTCCGTAAGTTCAAGCCCATAAAGATAGTAAAAACCCCAGAGGAAAACCTAAGGGGTAAATATAAATAACAAAAAGCCGGTAGTTTGACAGCCATAGTTTGCAGCTGGAATTGAACTTTTAGAATTAGCTAATCAAATTTTCCCAGGCAAACCTTAGACTCATAACTTTGCGTCCTGACCTTTCGATCAGTTTACCTTTTTCAACTTTTTATTTCTCATGCGATAGGCATCACCCCCTGTTTAAATATGTAATAAAAATTAACGCTATAGCTAAAACTTGACCTGTTCAATATCTATTACTATTCTATTATAATTATTCCCTAAAATCAATTTTTTAAACAATAATTTAAAATATTTTAATTTATTTCAGGCTTTAATATTTAGTTTCTATTTTGATAAAGACATCATATCATTTAAATCAAAAAAGACAACTATAATTCAATCATTATTTTTTTATTTTTCAATACTTAGATCCAGATTATTTGTTTTATTTTTTCCCTGCCAATCTGCGTTCAGCCTCTTTTACCCAGTAGGCAGCCTTAGTATTGCCAGGCTCTAAGATCAGTACCTGTTTATAATTACTGATGGCCTGCTGGTACTCACCTGAATCAAAGTAAACTCTGCCCAGCCAGTAATAGGCATCAACAAATTTAGGATTTAATCTGACTGCCTGCCGGTAGCTGTCAATGGCACGGCTATAGTTTTTCTTCTCATATTCATTATAGCCCTGTTCATACCAGTTGTAGGCTTCTTTGCCATATTTTAAAGAGGCCTCCACTTTGTCGTAAAAATACTGCGCCTTGGGATAATGATAATCCAGCTCCAGAACTCTGCGCCAATAGTATAGGGAATTCCCTAAATCATCAGCTTCATAAAATACCCGGGCTGCCCAGTAATTGGAGGCAATCAAATCAGGGTATTCCCTGATAGAATTTAAAAAATAGATAAGACTCTGCTCATAGTCGCCATTCTCATAAGAATTATAGCCCAAACGGTAATAGGCATGGGCTAAATTCTGTTTTACCTGAGGGGAGGTTATATCGGTTTTCTCAATCAGACTTAGATAAGTGTTCCATTGTTCTGCTTCACGGTAAAACCAGTTGGTATGCTGAAACATCAGAGCTAAATAATAGTGCGCTTCCACAAAATCAGGGTCAATGGCAATAGCCTGTTCTGCTAATTCAATTGCCTCAGTCCATAATTTCCTACCCGGGTAATTGGCGCCCTGATAGGTAGCCAGCGCCTCTTCCATCTTCTCTATCGCCTCTTGCAGGTACTCCTCAGCCGCAGGTGAGGTGCTACCATAAATCTCTACTCCCTGCGCCAGACTGCTGAATAAGATTATCTGGGATAACATTATCAATAAAAAAACTCTGAGATAACGCATAAGTTTTGAACTATTCCATTTCACTTTCATTTACCTCCTTTAATCAAAGTTTATTTTAAGGTATTTTATTTTACCTTATTATTCACAATCAAGCAAAAATATTAAAATTAGAAGTTATCTCTTAAAAGAGAGAGATAATTATCCTTTACCAGTTCAAAATCTGGTAAGTATTCTTCGCTTACCGAACTGGTGGGTGGTAATTCCAATTTTAAAAAATCAAATCTTTTTCCATCTCTACTAATAGAAAAATCAAGATGTGGACCGGTAGCCAATCCTGTCGCCCCCACATAACCTATAATTTCACCCTGTTCTATCCTTTTACCTACTTTTAAGCTCTGGGCAAATTTAGAAAGATGTCCATAACCAGTAACATAACCATTGGGGTGTTTAACTTCAACATAATTACCATAACCACCCTGGTCATAGCGTCTGGTAATTACGGTACCGGCACCAATAGATACTACCGGTGTCCCGGTAGGAGCAGCATAATCTATAGCCAAATGAGGTCGGTTTATTCGAAGAATTGGGTGGTATCTGTTTTCAGTATAATATGAACTTATATATTTATAGTTAAGAGGCGCCCTCAAAAATGCCTTTCTCAGACAACGACCATCTTTATCATAATAATCACTACTTCCTGAAGGATCCTGAAAAAGAACAGCAGTATGGGTACTAAGCATTGCTCCCTCATAAACCGCTGCCAGTATATCACCCCAGCGATAGAAATCCCCCCGGTATTGTCTTTCAACTAATAACTTAAAAGTATCCCCCTTCTGGCATTCGGTCAGGAAGTCAATATCCCAGGCAAATATTTCTGCCAGCTGAACTGCTAATTGTCCGGAATCACAGAATTCCATCATTGCCTGATATAGAGAGCTGTTAATCTCCCCCTCCAGGCAGATAATTTCACGAAATATTTCCTCTTTCTTTACTTCTATTCCACTCAGCTCATTATCAGGTATTTTAATATAATAGGCATCTAACTTATTAGGCTGATAATCAAACTGCACTATTTTCCCTTCACTATCACAATGAATAGTAAATCTTACCCCTGCATTCAGCCGGCTAATATCAACCACAGATTGCACTTTCTCACCCAAACGCAGAATTTCACAAGGTAAAATCCCTTCTTTAACTAACAGCTCATAGATTGTTTCTCCGGAATTAAGCATTCTGGATATTTTTTTAATCGGCTTTTCTCCCTGGTCAACTTTCTGGTATGCCAGACTAAGTCTTTCTAAATCCAATTGTTCCAGACTTAAATCCATACTGTTAAAATTATTTTCACATGTTTCTATGAGGTTTTTAATACTCTCTTTCCCCTGCTCATCAGTATTTAGTCCCGAAAGTTCTGGCTTTTTTTCAGAAATTTGAAGATTATTTTTCTCAGATGTCAATTCCGATACCGTATGACCTTTAGGAATGGCAAAGAATAGCTGTATTCCAGCCATAACAGAGATTAGAGCTATAAAACAGAATATTTCTTTTTTTAAACTAATTAGTTTAGTGTATTTTGCTATCTTACTTTTTTTATTATCAGTGGTTTTCTTCTCAGATGATTTGCTAAAACAATAAATATTGTATTTTTTAATAGACAAAACCAATCTCCTTAACTCATGTTAATTACCGGTCTAATATTCAATATTCCTTTCTGAATTTTTTATTATTATAATATAAACTAATTCGATAATACTGGCAATACTAAATATGTTTAACAATAGAGTGCAATTTGGTCAATATTTACGATAAATCTACTTTTTTTATTATAAATTATCTGGCTTACTTTTTCAAATTATCATGAACATTAAGAAAGTATCGATCAGTCATGGAGGCTAAATAGTCTGTTACAATTTCTTCAGGGGAATACTGGCTGAGATACTTTTCCCCCATATCCTCGCCACGGTTAAAAATCCATTCCTGAAAAACCAGCGAATTCCTCTTTCCTTGCCTTATATCCTGCCTGAAATGTTCAAACAAAAAGAAAAATCCCTTTCTGATTTTCTCTCTTTCCTGTTTTAACATATTATTTTCATAGATAAAATGCAGGTTAAATTTTTTAAGGCAGAAGACGCTTTCAGCAATATGGGGAGAATATTTAATTTCATTTACTCCATAGGATTGTTCAATAATATCCTGCACCAGGGTATTAATTATTTCACTATTATTTTCTCCCAGTGTTTCTTTAATATTCTTTGGCAGGTCACTCTTTTTTATTAAGCCAATACGAACGGCATCTTCAAAATCCTGACCAATATAGGAAATGGAATCGGTAATACGAACCAGACATCCTTCCAGGGTAGCAGGGAAGGTAGTAACCTCTTCTCCACTTTTTTTTCGGCGGACATAACCTTCAATATCCTCTTCGGTTTTGTCCGGTGACGGCTCCACCTTCACTTCGTTAACCTCTCCATCATGAGAGATAATGCCATCCCGGACCTGAAAGGTTAAATTCATGCCTCTGTTGGCATCGGAAAGCATATCAGCGACCCTTAAACTGTGTACATTATGAAAAAAGAGGCTCATTTTATGCACTCGCGCTATTTCCTGCAAAAATCTCTCCCCATCATGTCCAAAAGGAGCATGCCCCAGATCGTGCCCCAAGGCAATGGCTTCAATCAAATCCAGATTGAGCCCCAGCACCTTGCCTATGGAGCGGGCAATTTGGGAAACCTGCAGGGTATGAATGCTTCGATTAGCTAACTGCTCATCAAAACTCGCTGCATTATAGATAACCTGAGTCTTACCGATATACCGTCTGAAGGCACCGGAGTATAGGATATGGTCACGGTCCCGGGCAAAGGGTCCTCGCCAGGGATGTTCTATAGGCACCTTGCGATGAGCATCAGCATTCTTAGTGGCAAAAGGGGATAGACTGTTATCTTCTTTCTGGAGAATCTCTCTTTTAAATCTTTTTTCATCCATCTTTTTAAACAGATATTTAAATAAATATTTAATATTTTTTTGTAGTAGTGGGAATGCTTTTTGATATCCTTATTTTATATGATTTAGAGCAAAAGCTCAATGTTTCAATGTTAAAGAAATTTAGTTATGAGAAAATTATGAGGAATGGTCTTTGCAGAATAAAGGGTAAAGAGGACATATCCGGCATTTTGGATTATTCTTAAGACAATAGTCTTTACCCACCATTACCAGCTGGGCATGAAATTCATTGTAAAGGCTAACCTGAGGGGGCAGGTAAGACATAAAAAATTGCTGAATATCCTGATAGCTTTCTTTTCCATCTAAATAGCCATGCCGCTCAAATATTCTTCTGGTGTAGGCATCAATTACAAAAACAGGTTTTCCACCGGCATAGAGCAAGATACTGTCAGCTGTCTCCGGTCCAATACCATTGATAGCAAGTAATTCTTCCCTTAACACCTTCCATTCAAGGCTAAATAATTGTTCGGTTGAACCACTATATTTTTCATAAAAATAACTGATAAAATTTTTCAGCCTCCTGGCTTTCAGATTATAATAACCGCTGGACCTGATTAAGGTAGCTAATCTTTCCTCAGAAATAGCAAGAAGGGC
>JAKPKS010000171.1 GCA_029553585.1 Candidatus Atribacteria bacterium
AACTTGCAAAATTAGTATATGAAACAATGTTTGATAACCTCAATGAAGCAATCAAGCTCAATAGGCCTATTTGTCAGGATACCGGAGTACTAAATTTCTTTATTAAAGGGGGTTCTAAGTTTCCTTATTTGGTTCAGTTAGGGGGTATTCTCAAAGAAGCTGTAAAAATTGCAACAGTTGAATCTCCTTTGAGACACAACGCAGTACAGATTTTTGATGAGATTAATACTGGTAATAATACCGGAGAAAGGACCCCATTTATTCATTGGGAAATGGTCGATGATAGTAATGAGGTTGAAATAGAATCGTATATGGCAGGAGGCGGCTGCAGTTTACCTGGAAGAGCAATTACGCTTATGCCTTCAGCAGGATACGAAGCTATTGTAAAATATGTGTTTGATACGATAGTTGAGTGGGGAATTAATGCTTGCCCACCATTATTAGTAGGGATTGGTATAGCTGGTTCTGTTGAAAATGCTGCACTTCTTTCTAAAAAAGCTATTTTACGACCGATTGGAATTACTAACCCAAATCCTAAAGGTGCCCAAATGGAGAAAATGTTAGAAAAAGGTCTGAATGAATTGGGAATTGGACCTCAGGGTATTTCTGGAGATTCTTCAGTGATGGGTGTTCATATTGAATCTGCAGCAAGGCATCCTTCCACCATTGCAGTTGCTATCAATATTGGTTGTTGGGCACACCGAAGAGGTGTAATTCGCATCAAAAAAGATCTTTCTTATGAAATATTATCTCATAAAAGGGTAACATTATGAAAAAAATAATAAAAACGCCTATTAAGAATCAAGATATAGTAGATATTAAAATTGGTGATATTATATATTTAGATGGACATCTTATTACCTGTCGAGATGTAGCTCACCGACGACTTATAGAATTAGGTATTAAACTTCCCGTTGATTTGCTCGGTCTGGCAATATTCCATGCAGGGCCAATTGTTAAGCAAATAGATGGTCATTATTCTATAGTCTCTATAGGGCCCACTACCAGCATGAGAATGGAAAAATATGAAAAAGAATTTATTGAGCAGACCGGTGTGAAAATTATTGTTGGTAAAGGTGGAATGGGAGACAGAACTGCCCAGGCTTGCAGAGAGCAAAAAGCGCTACACTGTGTTTTCCCTGCGGGATGTGCCGTGTTGGCAGCAACTCGGATTGAAGAAATTGAAGGTACAGAATGGACTGAACTGGGGATGCCTGAAACACTGTGGATTTGTAGGGTAAAAGAGTTTGGACCTCTAATTGTGTCAATTGATACCAAAGGTGAAAATCTTTTTGAGAATAATAAAGCAATTTATAACCATAGGAAAGATAATCTTGTAAAAGAAATTTCTGAAAAGGTAAAATTTATAAAATAGTTAGATACTTGTTGAATTAACATTATTTGATTTTTTTGGTATAATATTTAATATGCATAATAATTAAACAAATGAAAATATTGCCAGCAATTAATAATTTAAACCAACCTTTCTTTTTTAAAGATTTTAAAAACATTTTAAAATTTTCCTGCCACAATTATTGTTTAATTATTTATGAATAATTTGGTTTGGAAAGGAGGAGTTAAGCAAAGTTAAATAATTTTAAAAGAATTCTTAAATATATTTTAAGAATTAATGATTATTTAAAAAAGGAGTAAAACAATAAAATGTTAAAGAAATTTTTAGTTCTATTGTTTGTATTGGTAATTGTAGGGGCTACTACTATTTTAATCAGTGCAGCCGAATATACAATAAGAGTTGGACATACTGGTGCTCCTGACCATCACTATCAGTATGGATTGGAATTTTTTGCTGAAAAAGTAGCTGAAAAAACCGGAGGAAAAGTAGAAATATTAATATTTCCCGCAGATCAGTTAGGAGGTCAGAGACAGGAAACTGAAGGTTTAATTGTGGGAACACATGATATGGTATTAACTTCATCAATGATATTATCAAACTTTGTACCTGCCATTGGTGCTTTTGATATGCCTTTCCTCTTCCCAACGAGAGAAATTGCTTACGCAGTGGCAGATGGCGAGGTAGGAGATGATATGTCTGCAGAGTTTGAGCCTGTAGGACTCAAAATTTTAGCATATTGGGAGAATGGTTATAGATACATAACTAATTCAAAGCGTCCTATAGTGAAACCAGAAGATTTAAAAGGATTAAAAATTAGAGTACCAGAAAGCCCGGTGTTTCTGGCAACATTTTTGACATTAGGTGCTGCACCAACTCCCATGGCGTTTGGAGAAGTTTTTTCAGCTTTGCAGTTGGGAACAGTAGATGGGCAGGAAAACCCGGCAGCCCATGTTATCCATAATGCTTTTTATGAGGTCCAGAAATATATTTCTTTAACTGGCCATTTTTATACTTATGAGCCACTAGTAATAAGTAAAAATTTATATGATAGTCTACCAGCTGATATACAAAAAGCTCTTCTTGAAGCTGCTGAAGAGGGAAGAGATTACCAACGAATACTCTCTATTAAAGATGATGAAGACTGTCTAAAACAAATAAGAGAATTGGGAATGGAAATACTGGAAGTTGATAAACCAGCATTTCAAAAAGCTGTCCAGCCCGTATATGAACAATTTAAAGAAAAGTACGGTAAATGGGTTGAAAGAATCAATCTTATAGCAAAACAAAAACCAGAATAAGATGCGACCAAGTTGTAACCTGTTAAAATTAACAATACTACAAATTATTACTATCAATTAGAACCATATTTTTGTCACAGTAAATATTAAAAGGGAGAATAATATAAATTGTTCTCCCTTTTAACAAGTAAAAGGGGGAATTGGCTTGAAAACATTATTAGGGCATATACTTGTTCCAATCAATAAGTTAATCAGATATTCGATGATATTATTTTTTACTTTAATGGTTATTTTGATTTTCTTGCAAATTATTTATCGATATGTATTAGTTAGGCCTATACCGTGGGCTGAAGAGGCTGCCCGATATTGTTTTATATGGGCTACATTTCTTGGAGCAAGCGTTGCTACCAAGACTAAAGGGCACACCTCTGTTGAATTAATTATCAATTTAGTTCCAGAAAAATTTCAAAGGGTCTTGAATTTATTAGGTTATACAATCTCTATTATTTTTTTATGGTTTATTGTGAAGTATGGATATAGTGTTTCCAGATCTATTTTAACTATGAAGCAGACCTCACCAGCCTTACAGATGCCAATGTTTTATGCTTATATAGGAATACCGCTTGGAGCTGCAGCAATGGCTTTAAATTATCTATATGTTTTTTTAGAAGAGATTGAAAATTATAAATCAAATTATCCAAAAAAACGTGAAATATCAATTGGCGGTGTCGAAGAAGGGCTGCAAAAGGAAGATCTTTTGAGAGAGGAGAAGTAGGGAGGATATTGCTATGACTTTATTTCTATTCTCATTATTTTTTATTTTACTGGGATTAGGGGTACCGATTTCTATTGCTTTGGGGGTCACAACAATATGGTCCATTAATAATTTTACCAAAGTGTCATTGGTTATAGCTCCTAAAATTATGTTTGGTGCAGTAGATAGTTTTCCACTTATGGCAATACCATTCTTTGTTTTGGCGGGAAATGTTATGTCCAGTGGTGGTATTTCCCGTAGATTAGTAAATTTTGCTAGCTCTTTAGTTGGGACCATAACCGGGGGGCTTGCCCATGTATCAATATTTGCATCCATGTTTTTTGCTGCTATTTCTGGTTCCTCTCCGGCAACTACTGCAGCCATTGGTGCAGTGATGGTGCCAGAAATGAATAAAAAGGGTTACGATAATAGCTTTTCAGCAGCAGTAGTAGCTGCTGCCGGTACTGTTGGTGTTATAATACCGCCCAGTATTCCCATGGTTTTGTATGCTGTATTGGCTGGGGTTTCAATAGGCAAGTTATTTCTTACCGGTTTTGGTCCAGGAATACTTATGGGTTTAACCATGATGGTAGTTGCTTATTTTATATCTAAACAAAGAGGATATTCTGGTTCTGAAAAAGTAAATTTGATGGGTAAAATTCGTGCTTTTAAGGATAGTTTTTTCGCTTTATTGATGCCGTTTATAATTTTAGGAGGCATCTATGGAGGCATTTTCACCCCTACAGAGGCAGCAGCTGTAGCAGTTGTTTATGGAGTGTTAGTAGGGCTTTTTGTTTATCGCGAATTAAAAGTTAAACAAATCCCTGAAATAATATTTAATTCGGCTGTAAGCAGTGCAGTAATAATGTTTCTGATAGCCTGTGCTAATTTATTTGGCTGGTTATTAGTCCGAGAGATGATACCACAGCAAATTGCCAAAACAGTGTTAGTTTTAACTAAAAATCCATATATAATTATGTTTATTATAAACATTTTCCTTCTGATCTTAGGTACACTAATAAACACTACCGCAGCTGTGGTATTAGTAACTCCAATTTTAGTACCCATTCTTGATCAAGTTGGAATTGATAGACTATTTATGGGTATAGTGATGGTGGTTAATTTAGCTGTTGGAATGATTACACCTCCAGTGGGTCTTTGCTTATTTGTTGCTTGTAATCTCGCAAAAATTTCATTGGACGAGCTTTCTAAGGCGATATTCCCTTTTATGATAGCATTAATTCTACTTATCTTTGTAATTGCTTACGTACCGTCTATTTCAATGACATTACCGAATTTATTAATGAGATAGGTTAGTGAAGCATCAGCCTATAGACTAATAGCATATGTAAAAAAATAAAATTTATAATTCTAATTTGTAAGCAACATAAGGAGTTTATTTAAATGAAGAAAACATATAATATAGCAATTATTCCTGGAGATGGTGTTGGTCCGGAAATTATTAATGAATGTAGAAAAGTCTTAAAATGTATTTCTGATATTAATAATATAGACTTTCATACCAAAGATTTTCCTTGGGGCTGTGATTATTATCTGAAAAACGGAAAAATGTGCGATGAAAATACCTATTCAATCCTCAAAAATTTTGAAGCTATATTAATGGGTGCAGTTGGAGATCCTCGAGTTCCTGACCACATATCAGTAAGGCTGGTTATTGATACTCGTTTTATTTTTGACCAATATATTAATCTAAGGCCTATAATTAGATTTAAGGAAGCCCCAGTATTTATTAAAGGTCTTGAATCTAAAGAATTGAACTTTTTTATAGTTCGAGAAAATACTGAAGGCGAATATGTAAATGCAGGAGGTAGATTTAAAAAAGGTACAGAAGAAGAAGTTGCTATCCAGACCTCTATTTTTACACGTAAAGGAACTGAGAGAGTAATACGTTATTCTTTTGAGTTAGCTGAAAGAATAAAAAAACAAGGCAAGAAGGAGCATGTTACTGTTACAAGCTGTACCAAATCGAATGCATTAGCATATTCTATGGTATTTTGGGACGAGGTCTTTGAAAGTGTGGCTAGCGAATATGCACATATAAGTACTAAAAAAGCATTAGTTGATGCTTTAACCATGTGGTTAATTAAAAACCCTGGTGACTTCGATGTTATTGTTGCTTCAAATCTATTTGGTGATATTATTACCGATCTGGCATCCGTACTTCAGGGGGGAATGGGATTTGCGGCTGGGGGTAATATAAATCCTGAAAAGGTATATCCATCGATGTTTGAGGCGATTCATGGTTCTGCTCCAAAATATGCTGGCAAAGGTATTATAAACCCTATTGCATCAATTTTATCTGTCAAGATGATGTTCGAACATCTAAATGAGTTCAGCTCAGCTCGACTAATCGAAAGAGGATTAGCTTCAGTTATCAATAGCGGTAAGGTAAAGACATTTGATATGGGCGGCAGTACTACAACTTCTCAAGTAGGAGATATTCTTTGTAAAGAAATATATGAAATAGCAAAGAATAATTAAAGATAATTAATTTTTATTAGACAATTTGCGGGGATGTTTATATGAAAATGACTACGAAATTAAGAAAGCTATTTAAAGAAAAAAAAATAATAGTTGCACCAGGGGCTCATGATGTTTTAACCGCAAGAATTATTGAACAAACAGGTTTTGATGCTGTGTATATGACTGGATATGGCACTTCTGCCAGTGTTTTGGGAAGACCAGATGTAGGTTTACTTACTATGACTGAAATGGTGGAAAGAGCAAGGAATATTGCTGACATCATTAATATTCCTTTGATTGCTGATGCAGACACTGGTTACGGGGATATAATAAATGTAATCAGGACTGTAAGAGCATATGAAAAGGCAGGGGTTGCCTGCATTCAATTGGAAGATCAGGTTGCTCCAAAAAAGTGTGGGCATATGTTGGGTAGAGAAATTATTCCTGCTAAAGAGATGGTAAAAAAAATCGAGGCTGCTCTAAGCACTCGTACGGATCCAGATTTTATGATAATGGCGAGAACTGATGCAAGAACAAATTATGGTTACGAAGAAGCCATTAGGAGATGTAAGCTATATAAGCAAGCAGGAGCAGATATAATATTTTATGAATCACCTGAAAACATAGAAGAAATGGAAGAGCTAAATAAAGAGCTTGGTGATACTTTAACCTTAGCAAATATGTTAGAAAAAGGCCGAACACCACTTCTTACTGTTACAGAATTAGAGAAGCTGGGTTATAACTTAGTGATTTTCTGCGTTTCATCTGTTTATGTTACAGCAAAGGCGGTAAAGGATCTCATGGAGCACCTGCAAAAGAATGGAACTACTAAGGATTTGATACAAGATAAAATGATTCCTTTCGAAGAATTTAATGATATGATTGGGTTAAATGAAATTAAAGAAATAGAAAAAAAATATAGGATTTAAGAAATATAACTGGTTTAAACTTTTAACATAAATATTGAATTATAAAATGATAATCAGCTAAAAAATATTTAAACTGGATGTAGGTTTTTTCAATTTGATAGTTCAGCATGATAGGAGGCCCATGTGCTAAGGGAAAATAATATTGAATTGAAGTATGGAGATAAAATAATTGAGTTCCATTTAGAAGAAAAAAATATCATAAATATTCTATCTGCCCAAAAAATAGAATCATTGTCTGATCCTTCGGTGAGGTTGGAACAGCTACTGGAAGAGCCGATAAAAAGCCCTGCTCTGGCACAATTAATCCGGGATAAAAAAGCAAAAACCATCTTGATTATTGTCAATGACATTACCAGGCCAACACCGTACCATATCTTATTGCCGCCTTTAATGAAGGAATTAGAGCAGACAGGCATCAAAAAAGAAGATATTACCTTTCTGATTGCTACCGGAGCCCATCGGGGTAATACAACAGAAGAAAACATTAAAATATTTGGTGAGGAATTAGTATCCACTTATCAGTTCATTAATCATAGATGTGATGATGAAAACTTGCTTGACTTAGGGGAATTAAGAAGCGGAAACCGCCTATTGGTTAACCCCATTCTTGAGAAGGTAGATTTTATTATAACTACAGGTGTTATTGTCCCTCACTACATCGCCGGATTTTCGGGAGGGAGAAAATCCATTCTTCCCGGTATCTGTGGCAGAGAGACTATTGAAAAAAACCATGCTAATATGGTTCATCCCAGTGCTGTGACCGGTAATCTCATTGGTAACCCGGTACAGGATGAGATGATGGAGGCAATAGAAAAGGTTAAAGTAGACTTTAACATAAATGTTATTACCGATGAAAATAGCCTTATTATCGATATTGTGGCTGGTGCCTTGACCGAATCCTGGTTACAAGGGGTAGAAGTGTGCAGAAATACTTATTTTAGTCCGATTAAAGAAAAGGCAGATGTTATTTTTACCAGTGCCGGAGGATATCCCAAAGATATCAATATTTATCAGGCTCAAAAAGCATTAGAAAATGCCTATCAGGCAGTAAAGCCAGGTGGTACCATTGTTTTAGTGGCAGAATGCAGAGAAGGGGTGGGTAATTCTATCTGTCAGCAATGGGTCGAAGAAGCCCATTCAATTGAAGATATAGAGGAACGGCTCAAAAACCGATTTGTATTGGGTGGGCATAAGGCCTATGCTATTGCCAAAGTCGCTAAAGAGGTAGAAATTATTCTACTATCCTCTCTCAATAAAGAACAGATAAAAAAGTTTTTCATGAAACCAGTTGATACCATAGAACAGGCTCTTGACCTAATTCAAGAAAAATATGGTGATGATTTTAAAAGTTACATTATACCTTCAGGCAGTATTGTTCTACCACAATTGATATAAACAGATAATAATACTATGATAATAGATTGAACAGGAAGGAAAATCGTTAGTTTTAATATTTGATTTGAATGTATTGGTATTAGAGGGGGTGTACAGTTTGGATATATTATTTAAAGATAATTTAGAATTTGCCCGGGAACTTGATAGTAGGGATGAAAT
>JAKPKS010000018.1 GCA_029553585.1 Candidatus Atribacteria bacterium
TTTAGGAATACTGGAAGATACCCATGTTCTTTATTTGGCTAAGGAGGAATCAACTCAGACTATTAGAATGATTTCATATGTTGGTAAAAGAGCTCCCCTGCATTGTACCGGTCTGGGTAAAATATTACTGGCCTCTCTTGCTACAGACAAAAGAGATAAAATACTGGATAGTCTAGAATTGTTTAAACTTACCGAAAACACCATTGTTAAAAAACAAATATTAAAGGAAGAGCTACATAAAATTGAACAAGATGGATTCGCTCTGGATAGAGAAGAAAATGAACAATATGTACGTTGCCTTGCTGCTCCTATCAGGAATTTTCAGGGAAAAGTGATTGCTGCAGTGAGCGTTTCCGGTCCTTCTTACCGCATAAATGAAAATAATCAGGATCGTTTGAAAGAGGAGCTGATTAATACCTGTCACAAAATTTCTACTCGACTGGGATTCCAACAAAATAATTAAGTACCTTTAAAGATTTTTTCAAATAATGCCATTGTTGGTACTGATAATATTTTAAATTTCATTGAAAATTAGAGAGGGGGATTATTAATTGAACAATGTGCTCAATAAAATTAGTGAATTAGGAATTATTCCGGTAGTAAAGATTGACCAGGCACAGGATGCTGTGCCATTAGGCAAAGCATTACTTTCAGGTGATCTTCCGGCAGCTGAAATCACTTTCAGGACTGCTGCTGCCGAAGATGCTATAAAAGCTCTTACCGATGAGCTTCCCGAACTTTTAGTCGGTGCAGGAACCGTGTTGACCATTGAACAGGTTCAAAAAGCTGTGGCAGCCGGTGCCAAATTTATTGTTTCCCCGGGTTTCAATACTAAAATCGTTGATTATTGCCTGGAAAACAATATAGCGATAACTCCTGGAGTTAATAGTCCTACCCAGATTGAAATGGCTATAGAAAAAGGATTGAAAGCAGTAAAATTTTTTCCGGCTGAGGCTTCTGGAGGGCTACCTCTTCTTAAAGCGTTATCCGGGCCTTTCTCCGAGATAAAATTTATCCCAACCGGAGGAATTGATCAGAATAATTTATTGTCCTATCTATCCCATCCTCAGGTTCTGGCTTGTGGTGGGAGCTGGATGGTGAAACCTGAACTTATTTTATCTGGAAACTTTGAACAAATTACCATACTTACCAGAGAAGCGGTCTCTATTATGTTGGGATTTCAGTTAGCTCATTTAGGTATAAATGAAGAAAGTCAGGAAAAGGCAATCAATATAGCCAATCTGTTGGCAGATATCTTTTATTTTACCTCTAAAGAGAGTACCAGTTCAGTCTTCGCCGGCTCAGGTTTTGAGATTATGAAAAAGAAATACCTAGGAGAGCATGGCCATATTGCTATTGCTACCAATAATATCAACAGAGCTATCGCTTATCTGAACAGAAAAGGTATTGCTACATTACCAGAGACAGCCAAAGAATCCGGCGGTAAGCTGAAGGCGATTTATCTGGATTTGAATATATCTGGATTTGCAATACATCTGATGCAGAAATAATAGTACAAGAAATAATAGTACAAGTACAAGTATAGGAGTAAACCATGGAAAAATTTATTACTTTTGGTGAAATTATGCTCAGGCTGAAACCGCCTCAGTTTGAGCGATTTTTACAAAGCCCTCTGCTGGAAGCTACTTTTGGTGGCGGAGAGGCAAATGTAGCAGTTGGATTAGCCAGATTCGGTCTTGAGGTAGTTTATGTTTCAGTTATTCCTGCAAACCCTATTGGTGATGCCTGTCTAAGAGAGTTAAATAAACAAGGAGTCAATACTTCCTCAGTGCTGCGCAAAGGAGATAGACTGGGTATCTATTTCCTGGAAAATGGCTCAAATCAAAGACCATCGGTAGTGATTTATGACCGTGGTCATTCCGCTATTGCTGAGGCCAGAATTGGTGATATTGACTGGGATAAGGTATTCCAGGGGGCAGGATGGTTTCATATTACCGGCATTACTCCGGCTATATCGCTATCAGCAGCTGAGCTTTCACTGGAGGCGGTGAAAAAAGCTAATGAAAAAGGCCTTACAGTATCTTGTGATCTTAACTATCGTAAAAATCTCTGGAAATACGGCAAGCCTGCCCAGGAGATAATGAGCGTTTTATTCAAATATGTGGATATAGCGGTAGGTAATGAAGAAGACTGCCAAAAATCCTTAGGAGTAAAAGCCGATATTGATGTGGAGTCTGGGGAACTGCCAGCAGAACAATATAAAAAGATTACCCGAAAGATACTTGAACTGTATCCCAATATCAAAAAGATAGCGATTACTCTGAGAGAAAGTCATTCTGCAGATTATAATGGTTGGTCAGCAGTGCTTGATAACCGAAAAGAGTTCTTTATTTCCAAAAAATATGAAATTCACGATATAGTAGATAGGGTTGGCGGAGGAGATTCTTTTGCTGCAGGATTAATTTATGGCCTGAACAGGTTATCTTCAGACAGGGAAGCTCTGGAATTTGCTGTGGCAGCTTCCTGTCTGGCACATACCATACCAGGCGATTTACCCTTAATTTCGGTTGAGGAAGTGAATAAATTAGTAATAGGTTCAGGTACCGGTAGAGTACAAAGATAAAATAGAAAAGGGAATGATTATGAAAAAAAATATACTCAAAGAGGCTTTACAGAATGGGAAGACTGTATTTGGACCATTTTTAAAATTTACTGACCCGGCAGTCGTAGAAATAATGGGACACGCTGGATTTGACTTTGTAATAATTGACCAGGAACACGGTCCTATATCTACACAGAACACACAAAACATGATAAGGGCAGCGGAGGCAGCAGGAATCACTCCAATAGTAAGAGTAGATAAAAATGAAGAAACTTCTATTTTAAGAGTGCTGGATATTGGAGCCCATGGTGTTGAAATTCCTCAGATTAATTGTAAAGGCGATGCTATCCAGGCTGTTAATTCAGTTAAATACTCCCCACAGGGATTCCGTGGAGTTTGTCGTTATGTAAGAGCCGCAAATTATTCATCAATGGATAAATTTCAATATTTTGAATCAGCCAATAAAGAGACCATGATTATTACTCATATTGAAGGGATAAAAGGTATCAATAACCTGGATGAAATATTATCAGTTGAGGGTATTGATGTTATATTTATCGGTCCTTATGATCTTTCCCAATCACTGGGAATCCCGGGAAAAGTAAACGATCCTCTGGTAGAGCTGAAGATGAAGGAAGTTATTACTAAATGCAGGAAGAACAATATTGCAGTGGGAACTTTTGCTGATGATACGGAGACAGCTAAATTCTGGGTATCATTGGGAGTGCAATATATGTCTTTTTCAGTTGATGTAGGTATTTTATGTAATGCTTGTAGTGGAATTTTTGATGAATTAAAGAATAAATAGCTTTTCATAGATATTGATATTTATATGTAAAATATCTATTAGACAGTAGATAAAAGCAGATAGGCAAAGTAATACTGTCTAAAATATCAAGATTGGTGGTGATCAGAAAAAAATTATTATATTTATTTACTATTGAGTATTGAGCAAAGGATGGTTTAGTACAAAAAAGATTTATTAATATTATTAAGATAAGAATAGGAGTGTAATATGAAAAAATTTTTTAAAGTATTGTTAATAGTATCTTTACTATTTTCTTTAGTTATCACAATAACTTTGGCAAAAGACGATACCCTTGACAACATTCTTAAAACTGGTGTAGTTAAAGTAGGTTTTTGTGTAGATGTGCCGCCAATTAAGTTCAGAGATAAGAATAACGAACCTGCAGGAATATGTGTTGGTTTTGCAGAGGCGTTAGCTCGAGAGCTAGGGGTAAAATTGGAATATGTTTTTTCTGATTGGGCAGGATTGATTCCAACACTTCTTAGCGGTAGAAGTGATGTTATTATTACAGATATGAGTACAACTTTAGAAAGAGCAAAAAAAGTCAATTTTACACAACCCTGGATGGTTACCGGTACATACATTGTTGTAAGGGGTGATAGCGAATGGACTTCCTGGAAAGATATGAATAAAAAAGAAGTAGAAATTGGTTGTATTTTAGGTACTATTGGCGAACAAAATATCAAGAGTGTTTTGCCGGAAGCAACTCCAGTTACTTACAATAGCAATGTAGAACAAAAGTTAGCACTTGAACAAGGTAGAATTCAAGGACTAGCAAATGATTTTTTATTAGCCTCTCGAGAGGTTGCCAAAAGTAATGGAATATTTAAACTATTGCCAGATCCATTAGATGCAGATCCTTTAGGCTTTACCTTAAGATCTGATGATTATCATTTTTTAATTTGGATGAACCTATGGCTTGAGAGATTAAAATCCTCAGGAGAATATGATAGTTTAATGGATTATTGGATACGTACTGATGCCTGGGAAAAAGACTACCCGGGATATTAAAACAGAGAAGGAATAGATATTAATTTGCCTGTTATTGCCCGATCGCTTAAGTAATCGGGCAATAACAAAATATTAAAAAAACTCAAAAGAGGAAATATTTTGGAATTTAATCTTCTAATCGTAAAGCAATATTTACCAGTCTTTAAAAAAGCGTTTTTAAATACTTTATATATTTCGATGGTCAGTCTTTTTTTTGCTTTTATTGTGGGAACAATTGGGGGATTATGCAAAATTTCAAAAAATAAGCTCATTTATGGCATTGTTTCATCATATGTTAATATAATTCGCTCTACCCCTTTATTGGCACAACTATATTTAATCTTTTTTGGATTACCGTATATAGGCATTCGTTTCACACCTTTTTTGACTGGGGTTATTGCATTAACTTTAAATAGTGGTGCCTACATAACAGAAATTGTCAGATCTGGTATACAGGCAATTCCCAAAGGGCAGGCAGAAGCGTCATTATCATTGGGGATGACTTATTTTCAAATGATGCGTCGAATTATTTTACCGCAGGCAATGGTAATTATTATCCCTCCATTGGTTGGACAATTCGTTGTTTTAGTTAAAGACACTTGCTTACTCTCGATTGTTGCTTATACTGAACTTACTAGAGCAGCTGAAATTGTTGTTGCCAATTCCTTTGCTCCAAGCGAAGGTTATTTAACCAGTGCCTTTCTTTATTTAATAATATGTTATTCTTTAATGAAATTATCTACATATTTAGAAAAGAAAAAACTCTAATCACCAGGATAAAAAACTAATAGGAAATGAATTAATGGATATTATTGAAATTTCAAAACATGCAATACCTTTTCTATCAAAAGGTCTAATTGTAACCTTTTATCTTTCTATGATTTCTGGATTGTTAGCTGTAATTATTGGAATAATAGGTGGCATTTGCGGAACATCAAAAATATTTTTATTACGTTGGATTAATAGTATATATGTTAATATTTTTAGAGGAACACCATTTTTAATTCAATTATATGTTATTTATTTTGTGTTGCCCATTTTTGGTATAAGATTAAACGTATTTCAGGCAGGTATAGGCACACTTGCTCTAAATAGTGGTGCCTATATTTCAGAAATTGTCAGGGCAGGTATTATTGCAATACCAAAAGAGCAATCAGAAGCTGCTCTCTCATTGGGAATGAGTCCGTACTTAGAAATGAAATTAATAATTTTTCCTCAAGTAATTAGAATTATTATACCGCCATTAGTGGGACAACTCATTTTATTGGTAAAGGATACCTCAGTTATCTCATTAATTGGAATTTTTGATCTAATTAAGGTTGGAAGGGAACTAGCAATTGCCTATGGGGAAAATCCCATTGTAATTTATAGTTTAGTTGCTTTTTTCTATTTCGTAATCTGTTATCCATTGTATTTGTTCTCAATTAGCATTGAAAAAAAATTACGATTACATACTGAAAATTTGTAATAGTATTTGATTAGAATTGAAAAATATTGATTTTTTAGTATGGAGGAACGAGTCGTTGTCAACAAGTATGGTTGAAATTAGAAATTTAAATAAATGGTTTGGCAGGAATCATATTTTAAAAAACATCAATCTTTCTGTTAAGAGGGGAGAAGTTATTGTAATCCTAGGTCCTAGCGGCTCAGGGAAAAGTACATTATTACGTTGTGTAAATCTGCTTGAACCAGTAAATAGTGGAGAAATAAGAGTTGGTGAAGATATAATTACTGATCCAAAAATAAATATTTACAAAGCAAGACAAAAAATTGGTGTTGTTTTTCAGCATTTTAATTTATTTCCTCATTTAAGTGTGATGAGAAATGTTACTATTGGATGTACGGAAGTATTAAAAATGCCGGATGAAGAAGCCAACAAAATTGCGTTAAAGTATTTAGAAAGAGTTGGTATTGGTGTTAAAGCAAATGTTTACCCTTCAGAACTATCGGGTGGACAAAAACAGCGTGTAGCAATTGCAAGGGCGTTGGCAATGCAGCCGCAAGTTATGATGTTTGATGAACCAACTTCAGCTCTAGACCCAGAAATGATTGGAGAAGTGCTGAGTGTCATTGAAGATTTAGCTAAAGAACACAGAACGATGCTAGTTGTTAGCCACGAAATTGGTTTTGCCCGGGAAGCTGCTGACAGAACAATATTTCTTGATGATGGTGAAATTATAGAAGAGGGAACTCCCAAAGAATTTTTTTCTAATCCCAAAACGGTTAGGGCAAAAGCATTCTTAGATAAAGTCCTTTAATTTTAAAATAATCCTATTGTTTAATTTAGGAAATATTGATAAAAATAAATAGATAAGCAAGGCTTATATTTATCCTTATAAAAAGTCGATTAGTATAACTGAAAATATATTTGGAGGGAATTGAATGAAAAGATACCAATTATCCATACCAGGGCCTACCGAATGTGACCCTGAGGTTTTAAATGAGCTAAATCGTCCTAACCTTCCACATTATGGAGTTCTTTGGATAGATTATTATTTAAGTATTATTAAAAAATTACAGAAGATTT
>JAKPKS010000179.1 GCA_029553585.1 Candidatus Atribacteria bacterium
GATAGATGTTTTGAAAAAGGACTTACTGGAATTAGCTACCAGGAATGCCCGCGAGAGAGCTGAAATGATTTTAAAGGAAAGTGGTCATAAGGTAGGTAAGATGATCTGGTCTCAGGCCGGTGTCTTTCAGATTATCGAACCCTACTCAACTGAAGTGGAAAGCTATGGTATGTATAACACAGAATCGCGCAAAAAAGAGATAAAAGTAACTGTTCATGCCCAATTTTTAATACAATAAGTACTTTATGAAAATAATAATATATATTAGCCACTAATATCCTGACCTTTGATGAAAAGCCCCACGGTTATGTTTAAAAAAGATTGGTAAGATTTGAAACAAAAAGAGGAGAGCAGGGGAAGAATGAACAAAAAAATATTTTATATTTTATTTTTAATAGTCCTGTTATTATTAAGTACAATCAGCACTACAGTTTCAGCTCAGCAAATAAGTGATGGTATGCAAGAAATTTTAACAATTGAAGGTATCTGGGAAGGTAAACTCAAGGTTCCCGGGGCTGAACTCAGAATCGTTGCTCATATTGCTATAACCCCGGAAGGAACATTTAGTGCAACTTTAGATAGCCCTGACCAGGGAATAACGGGAATACCTGTTGATGAAATAGTTTTTAAAGACAAGTCCGTACATATGGAAATAAAATTAATAGGCGGTATCTTTGAAGGAAAATTAAATGAAGAATTTACTATGGTGGACGGAACCTGGCAACAGTCCGGCTTTTCTTTCCCTCTCTCCTTACACAGGGTTGAAGAGGCAGTTGAAATAAAAAGACCTCAGGAACCGGAAAAGCCTTATCCTTATACCGAAGAAGAGGTTAAATATGACAACCCAGCAGCAAAAGTAACTCTGGCTGCTACCTTGACTTTTCCGAAAGGGCAGGGATCTTTTCCGGCAGTAATCTTAATCAGTGGATCCGGACCTCAGGATAGGGATGAGTTTCTACTTGGTCACCGTCCTTTCCTGGTATTGGCTGATTACCTTACCCGTCAGGGTATAGCTGTATTAAGATTTGATGACCGGGGAGTTGGGGAATCCACAGGAGACTTTATGGCTGCAACCAGTGAAGATTTTGCTACAGATGTAATCTCCGGCATTGCCTATCTGAAAACCAGAAGCGAGATAGACGCTCAACAGATTGGGCTCATTGGTCATAGTGAAGGGGGTTTAATTGCCCCTATGGTTGCCGTACAATTACCTGAGGTTGCCTTTATAGTCTTAATGGCCGGTCCGGGGTTAACCGGAGAGAAGATAGTGCTGCTGCAGAGTGCTTTGATTTCCAGGGCAATAGGGGAAAGCGAAGAAGATATTGCCTTGAATTTAGACTATAATAAGAAATTTTTTACTCTAATTAAAGGGGAAAGTGATAAGGAAATACTGGCAGAAGAAGTTCACAAACTATTTTACGATTATTTTAATAAAATAAGTGAAGAACAGAAAGAAATAATTGGTGACCCGGAATTATATATAAATGCCCAATCACAGAGTATGCTGTCCCCCTGGTTTAGATATTTCCTCACTTATGATCCTAAACCAGCTTTAAGCAAGGTAAAATGCCCGGTGCTGGCTATTAATGGAGAGAAAGATTTGCAGGTGCCCCCTGTTGAAAATCTCAAAGCCATAGAAGAGGCTTTGTTAAACGGAGGAAACAGAGATTTTATGGTTAAGGAACTACCTGGTCTAAACCATCTTTTTCAAACAGCACAAACCGGCTCTCCTGAAGAATATGCCCTTATCGA
>JAKPKS010000181.1 GCA_029553585.1 Candidatus Atribacteria bacterium
TCAACAGGACCTTTGGAGGGCACAAACAACAAAATCAAAACGCTCCAAAAACAGGCCTACGGGTTCAGAGACAAGGAGTTCTTCAAACTTAAAATCTATGCCCTGCACGAGTCCAGGTACGCTTTGGTGGGATGAGCCATAAGTTAAGGGTGTCTCCCTTGGTCCGATTTCGCCCCTAATTTCCCCACTAAAAAACCAATTCCTACAGCTACGTAACTAAGTATTGGCAAATATACATACGCTATTCCAGAAGTTGAGGAGCCTCTACCTCCATCAGAAAAATTATAAAGCATGATAATATTGAAAGTAACATTAATTATTATAAACAGAATTGATGCGCACAGTGCCCCAACCATTTTATATGTATTTGTTTTCTCTGGTGTATGAGTTCTTGAAATATTTTTATTCAGTATTGAAAGTGGCGAAAAATTGATTAAAAAAAACAAAACATTGTAAATAAGCGCATCAATTTCTATCTTATAGAAAGAAATCGCATAGTAAAAATAATAAGCAGCAGGCGCCAGGGCAATAATGAAGCATGCTCCATACAGCACCTGATATATTTCGACTATTCTTGTTTTTTTCATAAAAATATCCTGAAAATAATTACTTCTGGCAACAAGGAGGTTTTTTCCTTGATTCATAATAAGGATAAATCCCAAACGTTCTTACGCCCAGGTAATACGTAATTGCAAAGTTTACACACTCAATAATACGATAACTCTTTTGGGTTAAACAGTATCCCACCATACAGCCAAAGAACTCAAGGTCGCACTGCCCCTGGCTCTTATCACATTGATTACTATAACAATCGTCATGGTAAACACAGCAGGGATCAAAATTGTAACTGCCATATAGACCCTGAATATCATCAGGAATTATATTTTCTGTTATACCAGATCCACAAGCTAGTCCAGTAGCATCGTAAAGCTTTAGAGGATTCTGATTCGAGTAATTAAAACCATTAAGTGTGTGTGGTTTCCTTATCATATGCGGTATCAAAAACGGAATTGGTTTGGGCAACGAACTAATCTGATGAAGAGGATCCACGCTTGTATATCTTCCTATTCCTGAATCATAGTACCTATGGAAGTTATAGTGGAGCCCCGTTTCTTCATCATAGTACTGTCCTGGGAACCTGAGGTTGTTGGTCACCGTCGATGAAGCATCCACCATCGCCTTCCCAAACGCCTCATACTCCGCAGCCCAAACCACCTGTCTCTGGGAATGATAAAGGGTACCAAAAATAGGAAAGTGAAAGTATACCACCGAGCGAGTCTTTAGGTTTTTAGATTTAGGGTAATAAAAGGGTTTTACAAAGGGGTCGGGGGGAATGTGTCCCCCCGGAAGTAGTC
>JAKPKS010000193.1 GCA_029553585.1 Candidatus Atribacteria bacterium
TTCAATCCTAGCTACTGCCAGTTCATCGGCACCGTTTTCCAGTATTATTCTGGCTACCTCTATGGCATCATGCCCATAGCCATTACCCTTTACGATACCCATAATCTTTATCTGTTTTCCTATTAGATTCCTGATATTCACTATATTACTTTTTACGGCATCTAAATTTATTTCTAACCAGGCAGAACCCAGTAGTTCTTTCATCTTCTCCTCCTTAACAATAAAATATTTATTTCTCCATAATCACCTGAGCAATCGCCATTTTTCTGCTATGAGAAATACTCACATTTATATTGGTTATCCCAATCTCAGTAATAATTGATTGAGCTAAACCGGAAAGGTAGAGAGAGGGTTTTCCCATACTATCACTTCTGATTTCAATCTCTTGCCATATTATCTTTCGCATACCGGTACCCAACGCCTTGGCAAATGCTTCTTTGGCAGCAAAAATACCGGCAAAAGACTGAAAATGATTCTCTTTTTTCCTATAACAATATCTTATTTCGTCTAGAGTAAATACTTTATTTAAAAAACGTTCTCCCCATTTGACTATAATTTTCTGAACCCTATCTATTTCTACTAAATCTATTCCTGTACCGACAATCATTTTAAACCACTATAAAAATAGTACTATTCCCCTCTACTTTCTCCACCCATAATATCCAATTTTAAAGGAATCTTATCAGCATTTTTTTGAGTTATCAAGGGTTGTTTTCCTTAAGTTTGGTAAATTTATTAAAAAAATCTTCAATTATTTTTTGACATTGCTGAATATTTCTTTCTTCTTTACTTTCCAATAAAATCCTGACTTTATTTTCAGTGCCAGAAAACCTTACCAGCACTCTTCCATCTTTTTGAAGGTTATTTTGAATTTCTTCACTCATTTTATGAAAGGCAGCATCTTGTAAGAGATCTTTTTTGTTAGAAATCTGGTAATTAATCAGTTTCTGATAATATTTTTTCATACGATTAGCTTGCACCGATATCCGTTCCTTGTGTTTATTAAGTGCGTCTAATAGTTGAAAAGTAGTGATTATTCCATCACCATTTGGACTGTGAAACAAAAATACTATATGTCCAGATTGTTCTCCCCCTAACCAGGAATTTAAATCCAGCATTTTTTTTAAAACATATTTATCACCAATATCTGTTCTGACAACAGTACCTCCCAATTCATTTATAGTTTCATCAAAACCAAGATTGCTCATATGGGTGGTGACAATGATATTATTCCCCAATCTCCCCTCTTTAAGAAAAGCATCGGTGTAAATTACCATAATCTGGTCTCCATCAATTCGTTGACCTTTTTCATCTACCGCTAATACTCTATCTGCATCACCATCAAAAGCCAATCCTAAATCAGCCTGTTCTTTTAAAACTATTTCCTGTAACGTTTCCAAATGAGTTGAGCCACATCCTTGATTGATATTTATTCCATCCGGGGTATCATTGATAGTTTTAAAATTCATACTTAGTCTGGCAAACAATTCTGGAATAATCTGGCTTGCTGAACCATTAGCACAATCAAGGATAATTCTATAGTCTGGTTTTTGAAAGTTTGGGGGAATAGTATCAATAATATATCTTAAATAAACTTCCTTAGCTTCTTTTAAATATACTACTCTACCAATAGTTTTGCCGGTATTCTGAACTTTTTTATATTTTTCCTGGAAGAGTATTTCTTCAATATATATTTCCTGCTGTCTACCCAGTTTAAAGCCATCTCCCTGAAATAGTTTAATACCGTTATCATAAAATGGGTTATGAGAGGCAGAAATAACTACACCCATATTGGCCTGGAAATACTTTGTTAAATAGCCCACCGCAGGGGTAGTAATGATGCCAGCATTTAATACATTGCTTCCCGCCGAGCATAACCCGGCGGTTAGAGCAGATTCCAACATATCGCCAGAGATCCTGGTGTCTCTGCCTATCAATATATTTTGATTTTGCTTTTTTCTGTTATAGTAGCCTACCGCGCAGCCTAAATTGAAAGCAAGTTCTGCATTCATAGGATACTGATTTGCTAATCCCCTTATGCCATCTGTTCCAAATAATTTAGACATTGATTATCCTTTTTAAAATTCTATAATTGTTTACTAATATTGTTTAATTTAAATCTTATCTCTTTACGGAAACATTGATCTCTGCTGGAGTAATTTCGGCAAGGCTAATATCCGGCAAAGCTTCCAATTCAACTTTCACTGTCTTCTGTTCGGTATCAGATAAGTTAACGAAAGGTCTGATATCTTCTATTTTTAGGCTTTCTATATATCTATGCTTTCCAACTAATCTAACCTTAACAGTTTCCGGAATGAGCTGATAGTTAATGAAGGGAGATGCTTCTCTTGGTTCAATTTTTACATTTTCGAATATTTTTTCTTCCTCTTTCTCTTCAACCTGAATTTGTACTTCAACTAAAGTTTCCTGATTTTCAGCAAGATAAATCCCATCACTAATAAGAGGAGAAACTTTTACAGTAAGTGATTTTGATACACCATTTACATCTATTGGTATTGTTTCTAAAAAATCTATATTAGCAATTCTGGTATATTCACCAAATATTTTAAAAGTACTGGGATTTGCTTCAATCTTTGAAATGTAAAACCCTGGAGCAGGTTTACCAATAATGCGAGGTTTTATTGATAATAATTTTTCAGGGTAACCCTCTCTTACCTGAATTGACACTGATACTTTTTCCGGTTCAATACTTAAGTTATTAATAGTAACATTATCTTTGGTAAATACCATAACATTTTCTTTTATTTTAATGCTTTTATTCAAGTCTGAGATATCAATATCAACCTTAACCTGATTAATCATTTTATGTATCGATTCTGGTGAAGTAATAAAAACATCTTTGGGAATGATTTCTGGCTCATCCTCAAGGGAATAACCTTTTTCCGGTAACCCTATTAAATTATATTGTACTAAATACTCTTGTTTCACGATTTTCTCTATTAAAATGCGTACCTTTTCAGGAATTAGTTTGGTGATCTGGGTATTTTTTGGAGCAGTCACATCAACACCAAGAAGATATTCCCCTGCCTCTGTAACATTCTGTAAGTTAACCGTACCGGTTATTTTATTAGCAGCAATATTTTCAACAATATTCTGTGGGCCTTTAATTCCAACTGTAACCCTTTCCCTAATTTCTCTAATAGAAAGCATATCCTCTAAATTAATTGGGATTATTTCTATTTCATAATATTTCTCTACTACAGTATTATACTGGCTGGAAATATAAAACCATAAAATAATAGCCATCAAAATCGCCAATAGTTTGATATCTAAATTGTTTGTTATCCATTTTTTAATTATTTGCATTTTTACTGTTTACCTTTTTTGTTAACTCTGAAAACCTTAATCGTTTTTGGCCTATATAATTTTTGCAAGAATTTTTTTAATAATTCTGGCCTTAAGGGCTTGGTTATTCTGCCATCAATGGCAACTGAAATAGTACCTCTTTCCTCGGAAATCACCACTACTAAGGCATCTGATATTTCGCTTAACCCAATCGCTGCCCGATGACGTGTTCCCAGGTATTTTTTAATATCAGTTCTTTTAGTTAATGGCAAAATGCAGTTGGCGCCGATTATGCGATTATTCCTAATGATAACAGCTCCATCATGCAGAGGGGAATTTGGTAAAAAAATAGAATATAATAATTCGGAAGAAAAATCACTGTTTAGAATTATTCCTGTTTCCAAAATATCTTGCAAGCCAACATCCCTTTCTAAGACTATTAATGCTCCTATCTTCTCAGCAGATAACATCGGTGCAACCATGACAATTCCATTCAGCAGCTCTTCCCATTTTTTAACTTCTTCTCCCTGAGAAAATAATGGAAAATTTATTAAAAAATCACCTTTACCCATTTTTAATAATAATCTACGTAATTCAGGCTGGAATATAATGGGAATAGCTACCACTAAAATAGCCATTAACCCCTTTATCAACCAATTGATGGTTTTTAGCCCTATCCAATTTGAGATAAAGGAGAAAATAAATAGAATTACAAAACCTTTAATAATTTGAGCAGCAGGGGTGTCTTTAATCAGGAGCAGTATATTATATAAAATGATGGCAATAAGAATAATATCCAGAATATCCAATAAGGAAATATTTTGTGGCATTTGAATATACCTTTACCCTATGTCTAAATAAAATAAAAAAGCCATCATTAATTCTATTTTAACAAAAAATTGGTAACGATGGCTAATTTTATATAAATAATTTAAAATATAGATTAAAATCGCTATAAGTTAACGTTTAGAGAATTGATAACGCGCCCGGGCGCCCCTCTGACCGTATTTCTTTCTCTCTTTCATTCTGGCATCTCGTTCCAGCATGTTCTCTTTTTTTAAGATGGCTCTCAAAGAATGGTCATATTCTACCAGAGCTCTGCTAATACCATGCTTAATTGCTCCTGATTGTCCGGAAATCCCTCCCCCGCTAACCTTAACATTTATATCAAATTCATCCATTTTTTGTATTAATTTCAATGGTTCTTCGACAGTTAGAATATTAGCTTGTTCGCTAAAATATTCCTGATAGGGAAGATTGTTGATTACAATATTTCCCTTTCCAGACGCTAACCAAACTTTTGCTACTGCTGTTTTTCTTCTTCCAGTTCCATAAAACCGACTGACTGCCAAGTAAGGACCCTCCTTCTCGTTAATTTAGTTCAATATCTCAACATTATGAGCAGAATGAGGATGTTGTTCACCACAGTATACTTTAAGTCTTCTAATAAATCTGCGACTTAGTTTATTGTCAGGAAGCATCCCTTTAACTGCTTTCTTTATGATAAACTCAGGTTTTTCCTGTCTTAATCTGCTATAGGAAATCTCTTTAAGAGAACCGGGGTAATTGGTGTGATACCGATAGAGTTTTTGTTCTTCCTTCTTTCCAGTGAGCTTTACCTTATCGGCATTAATGACTATAACATAATTACCCTGATCCACTGCTTTATCAAAATTAACCTTGTTTTTTCCTCTTAAGATTATTGCGATTTCTCCAGCTAATCTTCCCAATATCTTATTATTAGCATCAATCAAAAACCAATTTCTATCTATGCTGCTACTTTTACCTTCACGAGTTACCATTTTACCTCCATCTGCTACACAGAAGATAGTTTCAAGAGGAATTCTTCCCCTTGGAACTATATCTTTATTCCCTTTTCTCAAATATACTAAAAGTATTATATTGTGTTCAAATTTAAATTTTACAATATGGTAATAAACAGTTCAAATTTTCAAGACTATAAAACAACGTATAAATTTTAATATAATTAATAATTAATGTCAAGAAAAATCATTATAAAATAATATTTTCCTGTTATTTATATTTTACTTTTACTAAATATAAGCCATTAGGTGGGACAACGCTTCCAGATTTTTGACTATCCTTATTTTCTAATATTTGCAGAATCTTCTCCGGTTCTCTTTTTTCAATGGAAAAAATTATTAGAGTTCCCACTATGAGTCGGGCCATTTTATATAAAAAGCCATCAGCCTCCATAGAAAATATAATTAAAGGCCCTTTTTTAATAATATTTATTCTTTTTATATTCCTAACCCTACTTTTAGCCAGGCTATCCTTTTTTTGATTATTCAAGCAGCTAAAGGCACTAAAATCATGGATTCCCAATAAATATTTAGCAACCTTTTTCATTATTTCTAAATCCAAAGGAGTTTCCAGAAAATAACAATATTTACTTAAAAAAGCTTTCCGGGTATAATATGATGCAGATTTACCGGGATCATTCATGATGAAATATCTATATATTCTACTTCGGGCTCTGTAGCGTGCATTAAATTTATTATCTACTTCTTCTGTATTTTTTATTTTAATATCTGGTGGTAAAAGATTATTCAGGATCATAAGCCATCTGTCAACAGGGATAGCTGACCTGGTTTTAAAATTAGCTACTTGCCCCAGGGCATGTACTCCGGCATCTGTTCGTCCAGCTGCATACAATTTCAATTCATGTTCTCTGGTAAGGTTTCTGATAGTATCTTCTATTAAGCCCTGTATTGTTTTCTTATTTTTTTGCCTCTGCCAGCCAGCGTAGTTAGTTCCTTCATAAGCAATAGTTAGTTTAATGTTTTTCGATTGATTCATTTTTTCTCTTTAAATACCCTGCACACAAGAGACTACCAGGACCAACATGGTTATTATAATAAAAACATAATCAGTATTATTAATCAACAATGTGCGGTAATGAGTTCTTCCTTCCCCTCCACGATAGCATCTTGCTTCCATGGCAATTGCCAGCTCATCAGCTCTATGAAAAGCATTGATAAAAAGCGGTATTATAATTGGTAAGAAATTTTGAATACGTTTTATAAAATTACCGCTTTCAAAATCCGCCCCCCGGGCAATTTGGGCTTTAATTATTTTCTCAGTCTCCTCCATTAAAGTAGGAATAAAGCGCAAGGCAATGGTCATCATCATGGCAATTTCATGGGCGGGAATTTTAAATATTTTTAAAAATGATAATATTTTTTCTATTCCATCAGTGAGAGATATTGGTGAAGTAGTCAATGTTAACCACGAGGTAGACAAAATCAGTAAAAATAATCTGATCGCTATAAATGTTCCGCGCTGTATCCCTTCCAGGGTAATATTTAATATCCATATGCGATAAATAACCTCTCCAGGAGTAATGAAAAAATGAATTAACAAGGTTAATATTATTATCATCAACAAAGGTTTAATTCCTCTTAAAACAAACTTAGGATTTACCTTTGCCAGGAAAATATTGGTAAAAAGATATATCCCGATAATAAAGAACCCGCTCCAAGACTTCACTAAAAATATAGTAATGATAAGTGATATGGATAACAAAATTTTAACCCTGGGATCTAATTTATGTATAATGGAATCCTGGTAAATATATTGACCTATAGTTAAGTTTCTAATAAATTTCATTTCTCTCTCTTTTTCTTATCAATTTTAAAATTTCATCCTTTGCCTCTTCTACGGTTAATATTGCTGAACTGACCGGTTTGCCTATCTTTTTCAGTTCATACATAGTATGGGTAACAGGTGGCAAGGATAGGCCAATACTTTCTAATTTTCTTAGAGAGTGCTGAAAAATATTTTTAGGAGTATCATCCATTACGATTCCTCCTTTTTCCATAACAACTATCCTTTTTGCTAACTCAGCAATGATTTCCATGTTATGCGAAACCATAATTACAGTTCTCTGGTATTTTAAATAAAGATCAGTTATAACTGATAATAATTTACTACAACTTTGAGGGTCCAGACTGGCAGTTGGTTCATCCAGAATCAATATTTCCGGGTCAATAGCTAAAATACTGGCAATCGCTATCCTGCGCATTTCTCCACCACTAAGACTGAAAGGAGACCTGTCTTTATAAGCATAGTAATCCAGACCAACCATTTCTATTCCTTTCTTAATTCTCTGTTCAAGTTCTTCCCCTGCTATACCCATATTTTTAGGACCAAAGGCAATCTCTTTAGCTATAGTCTCTTCAAAAAATTGATTCTCCGGATACTGGAAAGCCAAGCCTATTTTTTTTCGAACTTCTCTCAACTTTTGCTTATTCTGGTGTATGTCAATATTATCAACTAACACCTTCCCTTCAGTAGGTTCCAATAGCCCATTTAGTAGTTGAAGTAAGGTAGTCTTGCCACAACCGGTATGACCAATAACTCCAATAAATTCACCCTTATTAATTTTTAGATTAATGGACTTCAAGGCCACTGTTTCAAAGGGCATATTTAGATTATAAGTATAGGAAACATCTTTTAAATGTATAAACATAGATATTTAATCATTTCATCTTCATTCAGGATATTGGCAGGAATATCAAGCCCATTAGCAGAAAGCTCTCTGGCCAATCTGGTTATTTGCGGAATCTCCAGGTTCAAACTGAGCAAAAAATCTGGTTGGTTAAAAATTTTTTTAGGTGGGCCGGTAAGTACAATTTTTCCTTTATCCAAAACAATGATATTTTTAAACTGAGCAGCTTCTGACATAAATTGAGTAATATATACTACTGTAATATTTTCCTCTTCGTTTAATCTTTTAATAATTTCTAACACTTCTTTCCTTCCTTTGGGATCAAGCATTGAGGTCGGTTCGTCCAATATTAAATAGGAGGTATGCATGGCTAAGGCGCCTGCAATTACCACTCTCTGTTTTTGTCCTCCTGATAGCAGATGTGGCTCACTATTTCTGAGCTCACTCAATCCCACTACCTTTAAAGCCCAATCAACTCTTTTTTTCATTTCTTTTTCTTCAATGCCTATATTTTCCAATCCAAAAGCAACATCATCCTCAATAGTTGTAGCAACTAATTGATTATCAGGGTTTTGAAAGACCATGCCAACTTTTGTTCTGATACTCCATATCATATTTAAATCTTTAGTATTATAACTTTCAACCAGAACATCGCCTTCGCTAGGTAATAATAAACCATTGATATGTCTAGCCAGAGTTGATTTGCCTGAACCGTTTGCTCCGATAATAGCGATAAAATCGCCCTTCTCAATCTCTAAATTTACCTTTGACAAAGAAGCGACCTTATTTCCCTGTTCACTATTATAAAAATGTGTAACTTCATCAAATTTTATCAAGATTACTCTTCCTTTGTTAGGATAATACTTTCCACATAAAATTAAAAAGGCTAAAGTGCCAGTATATTTTATATCCTAACAATTTAGCCTTAATATTAAGAATAAAAAATATTTATTTTACAAACTCAATGATAGCCATTGGTGATGAGTCACCTTTCCGAAAGCCCGCTTTTATAATTCTGGTATAGCCACCATTTCTTTCTTTATATTGTGGTCCAATCTCAGAAAAGAGTAGTTTTAAAGCTTGTTTGTTCGATATTATCTGAAAAACTTTCCTTTGAGCCTCGAAAGTGTCTTCCCTTGCAATCGTTACAATCTTTTCTAAATATTTTTGTAACTCTTTTGCCTTTGGGAGAGTTGTATTTATTTTACGGTTTATAATCATAGAAATGGCTAAATTTGATAATAGTGCCTTTCGATGACTGGTATCTACATTTAATTTTCTTTTTAAAATTCTATGTCTCATTAGACCATCTCCTTTTAATCTGAACCCTTTAAGTTATATCCAAATTCTGTTACCTTATCTTTTATCTCTTCAAAAGATTTTTTACCTAAATTTTTAATAGACATTAGCTCTTCTTCTGTCTTCCGAATTAGCTCTCCGAAAGTATTAATATTCGATTTTTTCAAACAGTTATAAGACCTGACTGATAAATCTAACTCTTCAATAGTCTTTTCGAATAATTTATTCTGTTCGGCTAACTCAGTGTCCTCTTCTGCTACCTGTTCGGTTTCTATACCAACTTCATCTGGAGAAAATTTGTTAAATACTTTTAAATATTTAATCAGGGTATTAGCTGACTTACTTAACGCTTCATCGGGCAATATACTTTTATTGGTATAAATATCTAATACTAATTTCTCACAGTTTACAAATTGTGCTGAGCTGGCCTGGTCAACATTATAAGAAACCTTAATTACCGGAGAAAACAGAGAATCTATACTTATGAAATTAATAGTCTGAATTTTTTTCTTATTTTCTGAAGCGGTGGTATATCCGGTCCCCTGTTCTACCAATATCTCTATATCCAATTTCCCGCCATTGCTTAAAGTAGCAATTTTGTGTTCCGGGTTTAGGACTTCCACATTGATATTGGGCGTAATGTCCCCCGCTGTGACAGTTTTCTTGCCGCTTGCTTTTAAACGAAGGATTTCTGATTTACTTCCATACATCTTAAAGACAATTTCTTTTACATTTAGAATGATTTCATTTACATCCTCTTTAACATCATTAATTGTAGAAAATTCATGCATAATACCTTCAAATCTTATGGCAGTTGCACTAGCGCCAGGAAGAGAAGACAGCAACACCCTCCTGAGAGAATTGCCTAGAGTAATCCCATATCCCCTATCCAAAGGTTCAATAGTAAATTTACCATAACTATCGGTTAAATTTTCAACTTTTATTTTTATATCGTTTATATCTAACAATTGAAAACCTCTCCTTCCAAAAATATTAGCGCCTTATTAAAATCAGATAATTACCTGGAATAGTATTCCACAACCAATTTTTCATCAACTGGTAAATCGACATCTTCTTTAGAAGGCAGCTTAACAACCTTGCCCTTAAGATTATTAAAATCAACATCTAACCAGGAAGGTACATTTATATCTGTTTCTCCCTGCTTTAAGTCTTTAAAGTCAGAGATATTTTGACTACTTTCCTTAACCTCAATTACGTCATCTATATCAATCATATAAGAAGGAATATTTACTTTTTTCCTATTAACCAATATATGAGAGTGATTTACTATTTGTCTTGCCTTAGCCCGAGAATTGGTAAAACCCATACGAAAAATTACATTATCCAACCTTCTTTCCAAAAATTGAATAAAGTTATCGCCAGTTACACCATGTTTTTGTTCGGCTTTTTTAAAAAGATTATGGAATTGCCTCTCTAATAATCCATACATATTTCTCATTTTTTGTTTTTCCCTCAGCTGTATTCCGTAATGAGTAAGTTTTTTTATTCTTTTGGCTTGAGCCGATCTCCCAGGCTCCGAAGGCCTTCTCTCTACAGCACACTTATCTGTATAACAGCGATCTCCTTTTAAAAATAATTTTGAACCCTGTCTACGGCATAATCGGCACACAGGTCCATTGTATCTAGCCATAGATACCTCCTTAGATTTACTTAGCTATATTTTTATAGTTTCACTGAAACATGCATTATACTAAAAGACTTTAAAAATTGTACCAGAAATATAAAAATAAAATCTATATTATATTATCTCTGTAAAATTTATAATATTTTAAACCCGTCTCTGTTTTGGGGGTCTGCAACCATTATGCGGAATTGGGGTAACATCCCGTATGGAATTAATTTTAAATCCAATAGCCTGTAAAGAACGTATGGCAGTTTCTCTTCCTGAACCAGGACCTTTTACATATACATCTATTTCTTTCATCCCCTGATCCATGGCTTTTTTACCAGCCTCTTCTGCTGTTCTCTGGGCAGCAAAAGAGGTACTTTTTTTACTCCCCTTATTCCCAATAGAACCGGCACTGGCCCAGGAAATAACATTTCCCCCCACATCTGATATGCTGACAATGGTATTATTAAAGGTGGATTGAATATGTACCACACCTTTTAATATATTCTTTTTTATTTTTTTCTTACGAACTTTCTTGCTTTGTTTTTGCGCAGCCAATTGAGCTATCTCCTTTCCTTTTATCTTAAAATTGGCAGGAATTATATTATATGATTATTATTTACTTCTTTTCACACCAATAGTTTTTCTGGGACCCTTCCTGGTCCTAGCATTGGTACTGGTCCTTTGTCCTCTTACTGGTAACCCTTTTTTATGCCGTAATCCACGATAAGAACCAATTTCCATTAATCGTTTAATATCTGCGGTTTGCTGACTTCTCAGCTCCCCTTCGACTTTAATATTTTTCCCAATAATATCTCTGATTTTAGCAATTTCATCATCTTTTAAATCTTTAACTTTAGTTTGATAATTGATTTCAGCCTCAGTCAATATTTTATGGGATAAGGTCAAACCTATACCATAGATATAAGTTAAAGCCCAATCAATATTCTTATTTTTTGGTAAATCAACTCCACTAACTCTGGCCATAAGGACTTGCTCCTTTCTATATTATTTCCCTTGTTTTTGTTTATGTTTTGGATTACTGCAGATCACCATTATTTTTCCATCTCTTCTAATCAATTTGCATTTCTCACATATTTTTTTAACTGAAGTCCTGACTTTCATTTCCTTTCTGCCTTTCTATCATAGACTGCTCTTGCTATAATGGTTAAATGTAATAGAAAAAGAAAATTATTAAAAAATATTTACCTTGTTTACCAATCGATTATGCTGCTCTATGAAGTTTTACAGACGGTATACAATTCTGCCCCGGCTTAAATCATAGGGAGATATTTCTACTTTCACTTTATCCCCAGGTAAGATCCGAATAAAATTCATCCTGATTTTTCCCGATATATGGGCTAATATTTCAACACCATTTTCTAACTCAACTTTAAAAGTGGCGTTTGGTAAGGCCTGGGTTACTCTCCCTTTCATTTCCACATATTTTTCTTTGCCCATTTTCTTCTCCCAATGGTAAATAAAATTAAAATGTTTTATTAAGTATTATTCCCAAATCTGATTGGTTAATATCTCATTCCCGTCATCATAGATGGCAATAGTATGTTCAAAGTGAGCAGACAGACTACCATCGGCAGTCTTAACCGTCCATCCATCATTACCACAAATGGTTCTATAATCTCCCTGGTTTAGCATTGGCTCAATGGCTATTACCATCCCTTTCTCCAATTTTAAACCGGTTTTCGGTTTCCCATAATTGGGTATTTGGGGATCTTCGTGTACCTTCAATCCTACTCCATGTCCAACATACTCCCTAACCACAGAAAAATTATTATTTTCAGCAATCGACTGAATGGCATTTGATATATCGCCAATGTAATTTCCCGCTACCGCCTGTTGAATTCCTGCCAATAATGACTCTTTGGTTGTTCTGATTAACTTTTGAGCAACGGTACTTATCTCTCCTACCCCAATTGTAGCAGCAGCATCGCCAAAATATCCATCAAGATTAGTACCAATATCGATGCTTACAATGTCACCTTCTTTTAAAATTCTATCACCAGGTATGCCATGAACAATTTCATCATTGATAGATACACATATTGATGCCGGGAATTCATATCCCTTAGGGCCATAATTTTTAAAAGAAGGTTTCCCTCCATTTTTTTTTATGAATAATTCCGCCATCTGGTCTAATTGTATTGTCTTTATACCAGGCTTTATTTTTTCAGCAATATATTTTAAAGCGCTTGCTGTTAAATGACAACTTTCCTTAATTTTTTCAATTTCCTGCCTGGTCTTAATAATTACCATAATCTATCAACTACCATCTTTTCTTATAATATCTAATTCAACCAATCTATCCCATAGTTTCATAAAAATACTTTTCACATCCCCATTAGCATCTATTTTAGTTAAAATATTTTCCCCTTGATAATAATCAACCAGCGGCAAAGTCTCCTGATTATAAACCTCTAATCTTTTCTTTATAATTTCTTCCTTGTCATCTTCTCTCTGAATTATTTTACCACCACATTTATCACAAATATCAGCGATATTCGAAGGTCCATAATAAAGGTTATAAATAGTGCCACATTTGGTACAAACTCTTCTGGCAGATAAACGTTTAATTATTATGTCTTTAGAAGTATCAAAATAAAAGACCTGATCAATGTGTTTATTCAGTTTATTAAATACAGTATCGAGGCCTTGCGCCTGATTTAATGTTCTAGGAAAACCATCAAATATAAATCCTTCTGTACAGTCATCTTCTTTAATTCTATTTTCCACTATTTTTAAAATATGTTCATCCGGAACCAATTCGCCAGTGATGACATATTTTTTAACGACCTTACCAATATCAGTCTCTTTTTTAATAGCATTTCTCAAGATATCACCGGTAGCTATTACGGGAATATCCAAATGTTTTCTTAATTCACTAACAATTGTTCCTTTCCCGGCTCCCGGGGGCCCTAAAAATATAACTATCATTTATTATGCCTCATCCAAACTAAAAAAGTTTATCATTTTTTTATAAAACCTTCATAATGGCGCATCAGCATATGAGACTCTATTTGCTGGATTATTTCCAACGCCACTCCAACCATGATAAGAACCGAAGTACCTCCAAAATAGATAGTAGTAATTCCGGTAACTCCAATAAGAATATTTGGTAAAATGGCAATAATAGCTAAAAATATTGCACCGCTTAAGGTAATCCTGGTCATGATGCTGTCAATATACATGGCTGTAGCCTTACCCGGTCTTCTTCCGGGGATAAAGCCACCGTATTTTTTCATATTATCAGCAAGATTTTGCGGGTTAAAAGAGATTGCCGTATAGAAAAAAGTAAATATAATAATTAAAATAGCATAGAGAATTAAATATAATAGTGTTCCGGGGGATAACGCCTGTGCTACTTTTTGCATAAAAGCTGAACCCTGAAAAAATTGGGCAATAGTACCCGGAAAAATTAAGATAGCAGAGGCGAATATAATAGGAATAACCCCAGCCTGATTAACCCGTAAAGGGATATGTGTACCCTGTCCTCCATATAATTTTCTTCCAATAACACGTTTGGCGTACTGTACTGGTATACGTCTTTGACCTTGCTGTATTGCTATTACACCTGCTATTACTAAGACTACTACCACCAGCAGACCTAACAAGGAGATAATTCCAACTTCCCCTATTCTAAATAAACTCCAGGTCTGAACTATTTCAGTAGGGATTCTGGCAACTATACCTGCAAAGATAATGATTGAAATGCCATTTCCAATACCATAATCACTGATCTGTTCCCCTAACCACATTAAAAAACAGGTGCCAGCTGTTAAGCTTACCACCAATAAAATTCTGAATACCATTCCAGTTATGGTTAGAACCTGCAAGCTTTCCAGCCAGGCACTTATTCCTACTGCCTGTATCAGACCTAAAGCTACAGTGCCATATCTGGTAATTCGATTCAGTATGTTCCTGCCTTCTTCTCCTTCTTTAGCCCATTGTTCAAAAAGAGGTACTACTGACTGTAATAAAGACATAATAATAGAGGCGTTAATATAAGGCATTATACCCAGAGCGAAAAGCGAAAACCTGCTAAGTGCACCACCGGCAAAAAGATCAAAAAAGCCCAATATGCCACCCTGGGCAAATAAATTTGCCAGGGCCTGTTTATCTATACCAGGAAGCGGTATGTGACTTCCCAGCCGTATTACTATTAGCATCGCCATGGTAAATAATAAACGACTTTTTAAATCAGGTATTTTAAATAGACTGCGTAGCTGCTCCAGCACTTAAACCACCTCTGCTTTCCCGCCGGCTGATTCAATTTTGACAATTGCTTCTTTGCTAAATTTATGAGCTTTGATAGTCAATTTTTTATTTATTTCACCCCTGCTTAAAACCTTTACACCACTCATTACCTTTTTTATTATTCCATCCTGCAACAGCCTTTCTGGTGTAATTACCTCTCCTTCATTAAATCTATCGAATTGCTCAACATTGACAATAGCATATCTCTTAATAAAAACATTACGAAAACCCCTCTTGGGCACCCTTCTGCTCAGCGGCATCTGGCCGCCCTCGAAATAAAATTTTCTGGTAGAACCAGAACGGCTATGCTGACCTTTTGTACCCCTGCCAGCAGTGGTGCCATGTCCCGATGAGTTTCCTCTTCCTACTCTTTTTTTTGCTTTTACAGAGCCATCATTTGGTTTTAATTCATGTAATTCCATTTCATCTCTCCCCTTAGTAACAATTAACTAAATATTTTTTCTACTGGAATTCCCCTTAACTTTGCGACTTCTCTGGCACTCTTTAAACTTAACAAAGCTTTCATAGTAGCCTTAACTACATTCAGATTATTATCACTCCCCAGAGATTTAGTAAGAATATCCTGTATCCCTGCAGCTTCAATTATTGCTCTTACCGGGCCACCGGCAATTACACCAGTTCCGGGAGAGGCAGGGCGTAAAAATACTTTTGCCCCTCCGTAAATTCCAGTAACAGCATAAGGGATGGTACCATTTCTGGTTTTAATTTTATGCATATCATATTTTGCCCTGGTAACCGCTTTCCTAATAGCATCGGAAACATCTTTGGCTTTTCCATAACCAATACCGACATTGCCTTTAGTATCACCAACGGCTACCATAGCACTAAAACCAAATCTTCTGCCACCTTTAACAACTTTACTAACTCGATTTACAAATATTACACTTTCTTTTAATTCCTGCTCTTCTGAAGACACCTTTTGCACCTACTCATCTCCTCTCTATCAATTTTCTATAGCATATTTTTATTCCAATGAAATAATTTTCACTAAAGCTTAATTTGATCAGCTAAAGCCTTTACCCTACCATGAAACAAGTAACCATTTCGATCAAAAACGATCTCTCTAATTCCTTTTTCCTTCAACTTCTCACTTAACATCTTTCCGGTTATTTCAGCTGCTTTAATATTTCCTCCATAACCAACTTCTTTTTTGACTTCGGCATTTAGGGTAGATAATGCTACTATGGTCTTTCCTGTAACATCATCTATGGCTTGAGCATAGATATTTTTTGCACTGCGAAAAACTGATAATCTTGGTTTTTCTTCAGTACCATATATTTTTTTTCGGATACTTCTTTTCCTTCTTAACCGAGCTTCTGCCTTCTTGTTCTTCATAAAATAGCACCCCTTTTCTGTCTTTAATAGAATTAATTAACACAATTTTTATTTGCTACCTACAGTGGCTCCGGATTTTCCTACTTTTCTCCTGATATGTTCATCAATATATTTTATCCCTTTTCCTTTATAAGGTTCCGGCTTTTTTAAACTTCTTATTTCTGCTGCGATTTTACCTACCAGCTGTTTGTCAATACCTTTTATTTTAATTATTTTTTGTTTATCGACTGAAAATTCTATTCCTTCGGGGGCTTCAATTTTTATAGGGTGGGAATAACCTAAAGTTAATTCCAGGTTGGTTCCTTTTAAATCAGCCCGATAGCCAACACCATTTATTTCCAGTATTTTTTCAAAGCCTTCACTGACACCCTTCACCATATTAAAAATAAGGTTCCTGCTCAAACCATGCAAAGAACGATGTGTCCTTAAATCACTTAATCTGCTGACTATTATTTTCCGGTCCTCAATCTTTACCTTTATACCAGGAGGTAATTGATGAAATAATTTCTTACTATCTTTTTTAATTTTAATTACACTGTTGTCAACTTCAACAATAACTCCTTCAGGTATCAAAACAGGTAATTTACCAATTCTGGACATATAATCCTCCTCTTTACTAACCTAGCTAAATAATTTCTTAGTGAATATAAAAAACTAACTGATTTTTATCAATATATAAAGAGATCTGTTTACCAGATATAACATAAGACCTCTCCGCCAAAATGACGTTTTTTGGCCTCTCTTCCAGTCATAATTCCTTTTGATGTTGACAAAATACTTATTCCAAGCCCTCCCAGAACTTCAGGAATATCGTCTTTCTTTACATATACCTTTAAACCAGGCTTGCTAATTCTTTTTAAATTGGTAATAATTCTTTGCCGGCCAGAGTATTTTAAAAAAATTATAATAATACCCTGTTTATGATCTTCTTTGTAATGATAATCTAAAATATAACCTTCTTCTTTTAGTATACGGGCAACCTCTAATTTTATTTTGGAAGAAGGGATTTCAATTTTTTCTATTTTTGCTCGATTAGCATTTCTAATTCTGGTAATCAAGTCAGCGATGGGATCTGTTAACACACCCATGGTCTTTTCCTCCTTTCTAGCTATCAAATTGATAAATCAAATTAATCTCTTATTTTAAATGTTTTAAATATTTTATCTACCAACTGGATTTGATAACACCGGGCAATTCACCGTTCAATGCCATTTTTCTAAAACAGATACGGCAAATACCAAATTTTCTCAAATAACCCCTCGGTCTGCCGCAAATATTGCAGCGATTATAACTTCTTACCTTGTATTTCTGTTCTTTATTTGCTTTAACAACTAAAGATTTTTTAGCCACAACTTACCCCCTCTTCCTCGCTTATTCATCTCTTTTAAAAGGCATACCAATTAGACTTAACAGTTCTTTTGCTTCTTCATCATTTTTAGCGTTAGTTACAATAGTAATATTCATTCCCAGAGTTGTCTTAACCTTATCAAAATCTATTTCCGGAAATATTAATTGTTCTTTAATTCCCATAGTATAGCTGCCCCTGCCATCAAAAGAATTTGCAGATGTACCTTGAAAATCTCTAATCCGAGCTAAAGCAACATTAATAAACCGGTCTAAAAATTCATACATTCTGCTTTTTCGCACTGTTACTTTACATCCTACCGGCATTCCTTTTCTTAGAGAAAAATTGGAAATCGATTTTCTAGATTTTGTAATTATTGGTTTTTGGCCGGTAATAGTGGCAATAACATCAGTTGCTTCTTCTACTATCTTGGCATCTTCTTTTGATTTACCCAGTCCCATATTAATAACTATTTTAACAATTTTTGGTACTGCCATCTTATTTATATAATTAAATTTTTTCATCATTGCCGGAACAACTTCTTGTTCATATTTTTCTTTCAGTCTGAGAACCACTGGTTAACCCCTCCTAAACCTTATCGATAATTTCTCCACATTTTTTGCACATTCGAACTTTCTTCTGTTCTTTGGTCAGCCCCTGTTTAACACTGGTAGGTTTATTACATTTATTGCATACTAAACGGATATTAGATAGTTCAATGGGGCCTTCCTGCCTCACTATTCCGCCCTGTGGTGATTTTTGAGTTGGTTTTACATGTTTTTTTAAAAAATTCATCCCCTCGACAATAACTCTATTTTGTTTAGGAAATATCTTTATTATCTTACCCCTTTTACCCTTATCCTCACCACAAATAACAAGAACATTATCTCCTTTTTTTAGCTTTGCTATTCCGTTTGCCATCATTGTTCTCCTTTCTATATGCTACAATACCTCAGGAGCAAGAGAAATAATTTTCATAAATTTTTTTTCCCTTAATTCTTTTGCTACCGGTCCAAATATCCTAGTTCCAACAGGTTCATTTTGAGTATTAATAATTACTGCAGCATTGTCATCAAATCTTATATATGAACCATCATTTCGTCTAATTTCTTTCTTAGTTCTAACAATCACTGCTTTAACTACTTCACCCTTTTTTTTAGTACCGCCTACGCTGGCCTCTTTAACGGAAGCTACAATAATTTCACCAATTCTGGCATATCTTTTTTTTGATCCTCCCAGAACTTTTATGCATTGGATTTTTTTTGCACCAGAATTATCGGCTACAATTAACCTTGTCTGCATTTGTATCACTTTTGCCACACTCCCTTATAAATCTAATTGCAATACTTACTTACTTTTTTTAATAATTTCTACTACTTCCCATCTCTTCCTTTTACTCAATGGTCTGGTAGAAACTATTCTTACCTTATCTCCAACTTCACACACATTTTTCTCATCATGTGCCATAAATTTAGAACTTCTTCTAATCCTCTTTTTATAAAGCTTGTGAGACACAAGGTAGCTAACCAGCACCACAAGAGATTTATCCATTGCATTGCTAATTACAATACCGACCCTGCCTTTACTTTCAGTCGAAATACTCATTAATCATCACCTTATTATTTTCCATATTATTATTTACTATTTTTAGATTTAACCGTATTCTTATTTTTTAAATAATTTTCGTTCAAAATCGTTTTTACTCTGGCAATATTGTGTTTAACTTCTTTTATCTTCATATAATTACTCAATTGCCCGGTAACTGATTGGAAACGCAGACTAAATAGTTCATCCTTCAAATCAGACAATTTATTTTCTAACTCGTCATTGGCAAAATCTCTTAATTCTTTTGCTTTCACTTTATCCCACCACCTGTTCTTCTCGCATAACAAATCTGGTCTTAATAGGTAATTTATGCGATGCTAATCTCATTGCTTCTCGGGCAATTCCTTCCTCAACACCACCTAATTCAAATAAAACAGTGCCAGGTTTTACAATTGCTACCCAAAGCTCGGGTGAACCTTTCCCCTTTCCCATTCTTGTTTCAGCAGGTTTTTTAGTTACTGATTTATGGGGAAATATTCTAATCCAGACTTTACCGCCTCTTTTAACTGCATGTGTTATGGCAATTCTTGCAGCCTCAATTTGAGCACTGGTAATCCATGCTATTTGTAATGCCTGTAAGCCATAATCCCCAAAAGATATTAAGTGACCTTTGTGAGCTTTTCCACGCATTACACCACGTTGCATTTTTCTGTATTTTGTCCTAGTTGGTTGAAGCATTTTCTTCATCCCCCAGTCTATCACCACTTTGTGATTCATTTATCAAGTATGGCTCAGATTTTCCGGTAGCTTTGGGTAATACTTCCCCTTTAAAAACCCATACCTTTATTCCAATTTTTCCATAAGTTGTATTTGCCTCAGCAAAGCCGTAATCGATATCTGCCCTCAAGGTATGAAGGGGTAATCTTCCTTCCATATGCCATTCTGTTCTGGCTATTTCAGCACCGCCAATTCTACCCGAAATCATTATCTTAATTCCCTCTGCTTTCATCTTGACGGCTCTGGAAGCCGCCTGTTTCATAATTCGTTTTACGGCAGCCCTGCGCAAAATCTGATTGGCAATATCCTCAGCAATTAATTGTGCATCAATTTCGGGTACCTTTATTTCTTTTATATTGATCTGTAATTCCCCTTCCACCAGCTTGGACAGATTGTCTTTTAATTTGTTAACTTCGACACCCTTTCTACCAATAATTATTCCTGGTCTGGCACAATTAATGGTAATTCTAATTCTGTTGGCAATTCTTTCAATATTAACAACTGAGATACCGGCATGTGCTAAGGTATCTTTTAAATATTTTCTAATCCTATAGTCTTCATAAACATGCTGACTGTATTTTTTCTGACTGAACCATTTGATGTCCCAATCCTTTACAATGCCCAGACGCAAACCTTTTGGGTGAACCTTTTGTCCCAATTATACTTCAACCCCTTTCTCTTGCACTTCAATTGTGATATGGCTTGTTCTTTTATTAATCTTAGCAGCTCTGCCCATAGCTCTCGGCCTAAACCTTTTTAAAGTTGGACCCTCATCAACAAATACTTTATTGACATATAACTTATCGACATTTTTATCATGGTTGTTCTCTGCATTAGCTATGGCAGATTTTAACACCTTATAAACCATTTTAGCCGATTTTTTTGGAGAAAACTGCAAAATTAACAAAGCTGAACCAGCATCTTTTCCCCTGATCAATTCTGTCATACGACGACATTTTCTGGGTGATATTGGGAGATATTTTCCTACAGATTTTACACCCATAACAATCCTCCTCTTTTCTTTGCCATTAATAACAAAACTATCTTATTTTATTGCAGTAGACCTTTCAGTGTGCGCTCCATGCCCTTTAAATCTTCTAGTGGGAGCAAATTCACCCAATTTATGTCCTACCATATTTTCAGTAATATAAACAGGAACGTGCTTTTTCCCATCGTGCACTGCTAAAGTATGTCCAACCATTAATGGAAAAACTGTTGAATCCCGAGACCATGTCTTAATAGGCTCTTTTTTTCTTTTTTTATTTAAGTCTCTGATCTTTTTTAACAATTTTTCATCAATATACGGACCTTTTTTAATAGACCTAGACATCTCTCAATAATCCCCCTTCAGCTATTTTGTCCTTTTTTTAATAATAAATCTATCTGAATCTTTTTTCTTTTTACGGGTACGGAAACCCTTGGCAAGCAACCCAGTGGGAGATGCAGGATGTCTTCCCCCGGCAGTTTTACCCTCTCCTCCACCCAAAGGATGGTCAATGGGGTTCATAGCAACTCCCCTTACCTTTGGTCTGCGGCCTTTCCATCTACTTTTACCTGCTTTACCCATATCTATATTGGCATGGTTTATATTGCCTACCTGGCCAATGGTAGCACTGCAATTTAATCCTATGAGTCTCACCTCACCAGATGGTAGTTTGACATGAGCATATTTGCCCTCTTTAGCTAAAATTTGTGCACTTGCCCCTGCAGATCTTGCTAAAACAGCACCCTGCCCCTTTTTCATTTCAATGTTATGAATAAAAGCTCCTTCTGGGATATCTTTTAAAAGTTTTGTATTCCCAACTTTAATTTCTGCATCAGAGCCTGATAATACTGTGTCCCCTGCTTTTAATTTGTCAGGACAAACAATATATCTTTTTTCACCATCAACATATTTTATTAGCGCAATTCTGGCTGATCTATTGGGATCATATTCAATCTCTGCCACTTTAGCAGGTACACCATTTTTTTCTCTTCTAAAATCAATTATTCTATAATTTCTCTTAGCACCTCCACCTCTTCTTCTTACCATAATGCTACCAGCATTATTTCTCCCTGCTTTTTTTCCTCTTCCCTTTGTTAATCCTTTTTCAGGCTCATTGCGGGTAATGTCTTCAAAGGTGGATATAGTCATAAATCTTCTTCCCGCTGATGTTGGCTTATACTTCTTTATATCAACCACTTTAATCGACACCTTTCTTAATCATAATAATCACAACTATTCTTAGATATTATCCAATTCCTTAATTAATTGTCCCTCTCTTACAGTAACAATTACTTTTTTCCATTGTGCCGTTTTTCCAATATATTTTCCCATCTTTCTGGTTTTCCGAGGAACATTGATAGTATTTACTTTATCAACTTTTATTTTAAATTTATCTTCAACTGCTTTTTTTATTTCAGACTTATTCGAATCTAAGCTGACTTTAAACATATATTTATTATGCTCTTTCTCTTTAACACTTTTTTCCGAAATAATAGGGTGAATCAAAATCATCTTAGCAGAGGTCATTACTGAAACACCTCCTCAATAGTCTTTAAGGCATCTTTGGTTATTACCATCTTTTGATAATTAATAATGTCATAAGCATTTATTTTATTAGCAGTAATTACTAAGGTATCTCTTAAATTTCGAACAGCTCTTCGTATTTTTTCATCTTCTTTATCTATAACAATAAGTACTTTATCACTGTCTATCTGTAAATTGTTTAATATGCTGGCAAGATCTTTGGTCTTACCGTTTTCCAGTTCTAACTTTTCCAAAACAACAATATTATTATTTTTTGCTTTATCTGATAAAACTGATTTTAAGGCAATTAAACGCATTTTTTGAGGAACTGAATAACTATAGTTTCTGTTATCCGGACCAAAAACCACGCCGCCGCCAACCCAGAGCGGGGAACGTATAGAACCAGCCCTGGCCCTGCCAGTACCCTTTTGTTTCCATGGTTTCTTACCCCCGCCACTAACTTCTCCACGACTTTTAGTGGATGCGGTGCCCCTTCTCTTTTCAGCGAGATGCTTTTTTACAATCTGATGTACAATATGTTTGTTTATTTTAGCATTAAACAAATTGTCGTTTAATTCTATTTCCCCTATTTTTTCTCCATCTATGGTACGTATGTTCATTTCCACCATAGCGCTATTCTCCTTCCTGTGTAGAATAAGACTTTTGTAATCAAGAAACCTTTTCAATGGCTACCAGTGCATTGTTGGGCCCCGGGATAGCACCTTTTAATAAAATTATATTCTTATCTAAATCAATTTTTACGATTTCAAGATTTTTTATTTTTACTCTTTTATTGCCCATTCTCCCTGGTAATTTTTTGCCTTTGAAAACCCTGGCTGCGTCGACAGCACCAATGGAACCGGGGGAACGATAATAATCTTTTTGGCCATGTGTTTTGGCGCCACCGGAAAAGTTATACCTTTTTTGAGTACCAGCAAATCCCTTGCCTTTACTGATTGCAACTACATTAACTTTTTCCCCTTCTTTAAATATATCAGCTTTTATTTCATTTCCGATCTCATATTTTTCAATATCTTTAAACTTAAATTCTTTTATATATTGACATGGCGCTACATTCTGTCTTTTAAAATAACCAGTTAGAGGTTTATTTAATAACTTCTTTTTATCAATAGTAATAAAGCCAAGTTGTATAGCTTCATAATTATCCTTTTGTACCTCCCTTTTATTAAGGATAATACACGGGCCAGCCTCTAAAACGGTAACACCGATTGAATCGCCATTTTCCAGAAATATACTGGTCATCCCAATTTTTTTACCTAATATGCCGGTTTCCACTATCCCGCACCTCCAAGCAATTCTTTAGATATCAGAACAATATTTTGATACATATTGCCATAAAGAGACAATATATACTGATTTTTTACACTCTCTTTTCTTCTTTAATATCTACTAATAGACCTTCGGTAAAATATTAATTTATATAAATATAAAAACTGTTATTCTAAAGTTTTTATTTCAATATCGATACCTGAAGGCAAATCCAGATGCATCAGCGCCTCAACTGATTTTGCGGAAGGATCAATGATGTCTATCATCCTTTTATGTGTTCTCATCTCAAATTCTTCTCTTGATTTCTTGTCAACATGAGGAGACCTCAAAACACAATATTTATTTATCTCAGTTGGCAAAGGAATTGGGCCTGAATATTTGCCTCCAGTTTTCTTTATAGCATCAATTATTTTCAGAGCTGAGTTATCAAGAATACGGTGATCGTATGCTCTTAGCCTAATCCTTATTTTTTGCATGTAAACCTTTCTACCTCCTTAATTTTTATATCACTTTTTTACTCAACAACCTCAGTAACCACTCCTGCTGCCACAGTTCTGCCACCTTCTCGGATAGCAAAACGAACACCCTTTTCCATAGCAATGGGGGTGATGAGAGTACCGGTGATGGTCAGGTTGTCACCAGGCATAGCCATTTCCACTCCTTCGGGCAGAGTGACA
>JAKPKS010000212.1 GCA_029553585.1 Candidatus Atribacteria bacterium
CCTGAACCCTATTATGTTTTGCAAATTGATGCGGAGAATAACAGAATTGTTTTGGGTCCTAAGGAATATTTGTTTAAAAAGAAATGTTCAGCAACGGATATGAACTGGGTTTCTCTTCCTGCACCCGAAAATAAATTTAGAGCAAAAGCCAAAATACGCTTTTTGCATACTCCCGCAGAATGTGTTGTAACTCCTATTAATGATTGCAAAATAGATGTTATTTTTGATGAACCGCAGCTTTCTATAACCCCGGGACAGGGCTTGGTTTTATATGCGGAGGATTTGCTTTTGGGGGGTGGCTTTATTGAATAATAAAGGCATTTCAGGTATCAAGAAGTAGGTAATAAAAATAATGTGTAGCCGGAGGACGCCTTATTCCTTTCTTAGTTATCTATGGTATATATACCGTGGTGATACTCGGCAAAATACCGAGAGAGGACTGCATATCTATACCATATATAACTATGCAGGAATATAAAAAGAATAGCAGGTGATGACTCCTGCTATTCATTGAGAAATGAGATGGTAAAATCCGTTTTGCCACAAAGTTCAAAAGACCATTAAAGTAAGATACCTTAACCTGTGTCGTCACGAGTCATATACGCCATAGAAATTATCTCCCAGCTAAAAGATACCAAGGCGTAAATGACTCCTGACTTAAATGGTTGATGAAGACATCAACCTTCCGAATTAAAAATCAGCAACCCGGATATTTTATTTAAGCATTTATTTGCAATGCTTGAATGAGTTTTTCCTGTATTTCGGGTCTTTCCTTCAAATCGCTATTTAGTAAGAAATCTCTTCTCTGCTGGAATCTGTCTTTCATTACAGCAATATATTTATCGTAGTTAATACGCAGATTGGAATGATATCTGTCGTAATAGCCGGGTAAAATTGCCTCAACAGATTCTCTTGTAGGAATCATAGAGCCAGGTAATAAATCCCAGGGTTCCCATTGCAGCTGGTCCATTAAAATAGCGGTTTGCAGAGTTAACGAAGT
>JAKPKS010000222.1 GCA_029553585.1 Candidatus Atribacteria bacterium
TCTGCCTTTCCGGAATTGGAGAAAAAAGAGCAAAAGATATTATTGCCTATAGAGAAACACATCCCTTCACCTCGGTAAACCAGATTATGAATATTAAAGGCATCGGAGCCAAGACCTATGCTAAAATTTTGCCCGATTTACTGGTCTTTGGAGATACTACAAATTTCAAGCTTTCTCCAACCCCTTCTTCCACCTCTAAAACTAAATCTGCAACCCCTTCCAAAGCAAATAATACTTCCCAAGTCAATATTAATACAGCTAATCTGGAAGAACTATGCACCCTTTCTGGAATTGGAGAAGTGAAAGCCCAGGCAATTATTGACTGGCGTGAGGAAAATGGCAGTTTTGAAACCATTGAAGATATAATGAAAGTGAAGGGAATTGGAGCCAAGACCTTTGAGAAAAACAAAGACCGCTTAACTGTGAAGTAAAGAAATAAAGAATGTGTGAGTGTGAGGTGTCCTGAAAATAGCGGACTAAAATTAAGGAAAAAATCCGGTTAAGCCAATTGATCCAGTTATATGTGTTCTATTTTAAAATCTCAACCCTCAAACACTTTCAAGACCTTTGCAACTGCTTGTTTATCTGCACTCTGCACTTTTATCAAATAAATTCCAGCAGGAGTATTTTGTCCCTTATTATCCTGCCCTTTCCAAAAGACCTTATTTTCTCCGGCAATTAATACACTGCTTTCGCTGTAAATCAATTGACCCTTAATATTATAGACAGAAGTTGTCAGCAAAGCTGATTTTTGAGTAGTGATACTAATATTCAGTTCAGAAGTAAAAGGATTGGGATAAACTGCATTGATTGTCAAAGCTGGAACGACAGGTAAAACAGCATCTTCAACATCATTCCCGCCCCAGATTTTAGCAACAAATTCCGGATGGTCAATATAAGGATTACGGTTATTTTGATAATTAAAAACCCCTGTATTGCGTGTAAGTTCTGCTGCATCCGGAGGATCAAAACTGTGCCAGATAAGCAATGTAGGCAACATATCCACATTTTGCTGAGTTAAACTTTCTCCGCTATAACGCGTGTAAAAATAGAGTAACGCTCTGGCAATATTACCCTTAAATTCATCTGCGGGCTCAAAAACCATTCTGTTTTGAGCATTATAACCCCGATAACTTTGCCACGGTGTGTAAGTATAATAAACATTGGCAGTATT
>JAKPKS010000229.1 GCA_029553585.1 Candidatus Atribacteria bacterium
TAAAGCCCTGAATTAATTACTCGAAAGGTGCCGATCTTGCCATTGGTAACAGGGAGTTTTGCTGTTGAAGTAGTGCCCAGAGAACCATTTGTAATGATATTCTCTTTTAATAGATTGACTATTTCATTAACTTCTTCTTGCCCCCCAAATATTTCACTGCATTTTTCAGATAGGTCTAAGTGTTCATTGCTTATCTGGTATTCAAATAAGCATTCATTGGAAATATTGGATAGCAGTCCATACCTTTTGTTTTCTATTTTGAGCTTTTTACCGGTACGGATATTTAAAATAGCCGAGTACCAGAGAACTCCGGTTATCAGGAGAATTAAAGTCGCAATCTCCCTGCCATAAGCTTCAATAATCATTTCTAAAGAAATTTTTCTATCAATACGTGAAGTTTCCTCTAAAACTAACATTTGCAACCGATTTTCATCAATTGCTTCAATTGATTTATTGATAATAGAAAGCAGCAGCTCGTTTTCTTTTAAAAACCCCATACAGTATTCTCTGATCTCTTTCCCTATGGGTATGGTAATAATATCACGATAACCATTTTGCAGGGTATAAAAAGCTACACTGAAAGGATTACCATAACCATAATCGGCCTTCCCTTTATCTACAGCAGTTAAGGTATCTTCTCTGCTATTAAAATAGACTGCATTCTCCTCTTTCACCCCTTCCGGCAGGGTGCCGCCTTCTATACCGGCATACACTTTATCCTCCAGCTGGTACGGATCAATTGAGGAGTTAATGTAAAGTATTGTCTCCGATTTTAAATAAGGTTGGGATAGAATCATTCCTGTTACTGCATATTGGGTGGTTACACCAAAAACAATATCTGGATTGATACTGCCATAAATGGTGTCCTGAATGGAATCATAAAGGTGATATTCAAAAATAAGCCCGGTCATATTGGCTATCTCATCAAGCACTCGAACAGCTACCCCTCTTACTCTGCCCTTTGAATCAAGATAGTGCAGAGGTGCTCCGCCATCAACAGAGACAGCTTTTAAAATATTCCCCCTGGCGATATAATCCTGCTCTTCCTGGGTAAGGATTAATTCTGCGCAAGCATTCATTGAGAAAAATATTCCGCCTACCACACAAAATAAAAGCGTTAAAAACACAAACGGCAGATAAGATCGGTATTTCTGTGTCCTTAAACTTTTTTTATTTTGCGTTATCTTTCGCTTTTCATTTTCAGGGAAAATAGGGGTAAGTTCATTATTATGCAGACAGTGCAGATTATGCGGCAAGACTGTCTGCCCGGTTAAGATGTGCATTTGATAAAAATTCTTTCTTTTTTATTTTTATTTTTGTAGTTTTATATTTTTAAGTCTTATAGCTTCTCTTTCAGGACAATGCTTTTTCCCTTTTGATTCAGATATTTACATTGTGCTGCCAACAATTTTATACAGACTTTACCCATAAATGTCAATAGTTGGGCTGTTTGTGTGATAGCAGATGCTGCACAAGAAAAATATTGAACTCAAGTTTATTATCTGCCTTATTTTGTTAAAAGCAGTCATATTGTTCTTCGGGCTCTGTATCTTCTCTCCTTTTATACTATAGCTAATGAAAGAGGGTATACAGTGTAACCCATGTCCTGAAGCAAAAGTGTAACCTATGTCCTGGTTAAACTACGTTTTACGTCTTACGTAATACTAAAAACTTAAAACTCTACTCTTTAGTCACTGCGAGACAGCCCCTAGGCTCTAATTCTGGGCTGTCGTGGCAGTCTCATACTCTACAGCCCACACTCTTTAACAATATACAATATACCTCTTTAAGAATGTAGGTCTAAGTGGATGTGATCGCCACGTCGCTGCGCTCCTCGCGATGACAGGATCGTGGTGCGTTTTACGTTTTACGTCTTACGTAATACTAAAAACTTAAAACTCTACTCTTTAGTCACTGCGAGACAGCCCCTATATTCTAATTCTGGGCTGTCGTGGCAGTCTCATACTCTACAGCCCACACTCTTTAACGTTAATTGAATAAAAAGAAAAAGAGAGAGCCGATTGTCAAAAATCAGCCCTCTCTTGGAGTGTTAGTTAACAACCGCGAGATTGTCTCAATGGCAGGATGTGTCAAATGTTGACAGGCTGACCGAGAAGTTTTATTAATAAATGCATATCTAAATGAGCTTCGGCAAATAAACCGAGGCGCATCTTGTAATTTAGCTATATTCTTTTCTTTAGTATTA
>JAKPKS010000235.1 GCA_029553585.1 Candidatus Atribacteria bacterium
GAGATCTACCCAAGATATACCTATTACCCTCAATAGGGGTAGCTCTGAGAGATGGACTATCCAATCCCAGAAAACTAAATATGTAAATGGTAAAATGTCTGGAGTTATTGGTGTTGGATATACTGCTAGCATCAATACCCCGGACTATGTTCTGGAGGAAGACAAGAGTAACAATAGTATTCAGATTACTGCACAAAATGACGGTACTTCTGGGCTTTGTGTACTTACACAAAATGAATCTGGTAATAAAATAAATCTACACCTTACTACTCCCGAAGAAAAAGAATACTGGGAAATACGTTTTAATCCTATAACCATCAATGGAGTAGACACGAGTGCTTTTTTTAAGGTTACTACCAATATTAGTGGCGAAGGTGGATCTATGGCTGATGGTAACAGAAATAAGAATTGGATAGTAAATCAAAATAGATATGCTATTAATGTCTATATTGCTAACCTGTACCCGGGAAATTTCGAAATGTTGTCTTGGTCCTGCCTCGATAAGAATGGTAATGCTTTTAGTCCTAACTACAATTTACCAAGTAATTCATACTTTACAACAAAAACAACTGGATTGGGTTCCTATACTCTTACAAAAGTTTCAACTCCCTCTGCTAGCAGTGATACTCCTATACTCTCCAGTAGGTTTAACCCCACTAAAAAATATCCATTAGATTTGAATTTTTATTGGGAAGCTTCAACTTAATACCTGTATCAAGATAATATCCCAATTATAAAAGCAATTACCCAGAATATAAGAGCCAGTGTATATGCAACAGAATATCTATGCCAGGGATACCAGCAGGTAATATAAGAATCTACTTTTAGTATTTCTGGATGTTCTTCCTCGTATTTTTTATCCTCTTCTCTAGAACTGTATTTATGAAATACATAGAAAGGTAAGAATACGAGGAAGATTATTAGAGCAACTGGGAACAAGAGTAGGAGAAGAATCTCCCACCCTTGCATTGATGACCCAGCATAATTACCATCTCTGTCAAAAAAGTATCTCATAGTAATCTATATTTTAGGTATTTGATTAATAAGTAAATCGGGAATAGAGGTAATACTATCCATACCGATATGAATAGAATAAGAGAGTGTATTTTGTGAGTATAGGGTAAATAATCCAAGCAAGCCCTTACAAAAAATACCGTGAATGGCAAACATACCAAGTAAATTATCGCTAATACTGTAGTCATTGTTCTTTGAGGTATTTGTTAATAATCTTGGTAAGCTTCTTATCAAATTCAATCATCATATCGAAAGCTTTCGAATCTTTCATACTTCTCATCCCTTTATCAAGTAATTCTATGTTTCTCTTAATTGAGAAATAGGCCTTATATGCAAGGAATACTCTTTCATTTTCTTCGGTAAGCGGACGAACTTCTCCCTTTTGCCCATCCAATCTTGGGTATGTATCATCAGGACCCAAGGTTCTTGCAACTTTTACTCGGTTACTGAGCATTGCGAATCCACCTTTTTTATCAATAGATTCCACTGTAACTTTCTCAATGATGGGTCTTCCAGATAAGGTGAAGAGAACCTCATCCCCCTCTTTAAGCTTTTTGATTTCTTTCTTTTCTTTTTTCATATCTTTATTTATTAAGAATTTTTCTTTATGCAAATATACGAAATTATTTCTTATTTATTGCATTATCAATCATATTTTTAATAAATTCATAGGCATTGCCTCGGTAATCTTCTAGCATTTTGTATTCCTGTGGAGATAGAATTACTCCGTTTACTTTAAAAAGCTTTCTTAGATGTTCTGGTATAGTGCCTTGGTGAGCGATGTTATTATAACGGATAATGAAAAGCTTCTCTCGATCTTCATCAATAACTCCCAGAGTGTTTACTGGTTGGAGTTTAGTTTGGTAAATACCACCAAAAGCCGAGGGCACCATTAAAATATTTCCGGGAATTTTAGTTACCCAGTGAGAATAATCTGGAGTAATTACCGCAATTTTACCCTCTTTCTCAAGCTCTTTATCATAAGCTAATCGATTAGACCAAAAAGCACATTGAAAACAAATTTGTTTTCTTGCCATAAGTTGAGGGATTTCCCGAGTTTCATCAAATTCCTCTAAATTAATGGGCTTGCCACATATCTGGCACTCATTTTTCTTGTCCATATTGCATTATTTTATAAGTTATATATGATAATAGAACCTCGAAACATATTGAAAATGGGTTATAAGCAATACTTTTGTTACTAAAATTGAACCATTAAAACTGATAAGTTATGGATAAACTAACAAATGAAATGATTAAAGACCTTGCTATTCGCTTAGGTTTAGAACCTGCCCTATTGAAAGCTGTCCAATTGGTGGAAGCTGCCGGTAGAGACGGGTTTTTAGCTGACGGTAGGCCTCAAATTCTCTTTGAGGGTCACATTATGTACAAAGAAGTACATAAGAAATTCCCTGACAGAGATTTAGCTTACCTTTGTAAGAGATATTCTACGATTTTCTTCCCTAAATGGGATAAATCGAAGTA
>JAKPKS010000251.1 GCA_029553585.1 Candidatus Atribacteria bacterium
ACACTCATCAATCTCCCTCAATCTTTTTTCCAAAAACTCTTCTTTTTCAACCAGTTTATACTGTTGTTTATTTAGAATTTTGTTTATTGACTGATAGAGTTCTTGTTTTTTTTCTTGCTGGTTAAGCTGTTCATAGAGAGATTCTAGGCAGAGCGAAACCCGGCTAAATGGTGAATATACTATCCCTGGTTGTGCCGCTGGATTAATCAAGGAGTAGTCAAAGGCTTTACCACTATTTTTATCAACCAGCAATACAGGCGAGATATCCTGTTTAATTATTCTTTCCCTTAAATGATTAAATTTTTCCCAGAGTGGAATAATCTGATCAGAAGAGATTTTGGTAAGTGTCTGTTCTGGGGGATAGTTTAAAAAAAAAGCTATTTCCCGAGCACTTTTAATGCTAATTCCCTGAAAGCTGATAACCAGAAATTGTTCTAAATAATCTGACGGAGCTTCTGACTTAGCTTTCTCAATCACAGTAAGGAATTGTTCTTTACTGATTGTTAACGGGTTCAATTTATGCTGGGCTGGAGGAGATTTATAGAGCACCCCTGGTTTAATCTCACGATATCTATTCAGGTCTGAGCCAACTTGTTTAAATGAGATTCTAATAAAACCATGCTCGTCAACCAGAATTGCATTGCTATGTTTGCCCATAAATTCAATAATTAATTTATATTCTATTGCAGGTCCAAACTTGTGGTATGTCTGTAGGGTAAGCTGGACTATACGATCAAAATTTACCTGCTCTATTGCCAATAGCCGGCTACCCTTAAGCAGGCTGTTCAGTTGCTGGATAAATGCCGAACTATGATTATCGGCAAGCGGGATTAGTTCACTTAAAAAGAAAGCCATGCGGTCAGGTCTAAGAGAAAAAAACAATCGTTGTTCATCCTGATTAGTTTTTAGAATCAGCATTATACCAAATTGACCAACTTGACGGAAATCAATTATCTTAGCTGTGGAAAACTGGTTTTTAAGCTCAGAGAGTACCAGTGCCAGGGCAATACTATCAAGTATCATCTCTTCTCTCCGTTTTTTTTGAAATAGGAACAAGTTTTGTTCTGATTACAGATTATTTATAATATATTTAGTGCATATGGTCAAGAAATTTCTATTCTATAAAGACAGTTGTATAAGCAGGTATGATATATTTGACAGGGACAGGGGAATTACCTAAAATGATTGTAAAATAAGAGGAATTGAAAGGAGAATTATTTGGCTAAAAGTATGACCGGCTTCGGGATGAGTGAGGCGGTAGTGGATGGCATTACCTCTGTTATAGAGATAAAGACGGTAAATAATCGTTATTGTGATATCAAGGTGAAGATGCCTATCTCCTCTCTGGATATTCTACAGAGAATTGAAAACATCATACAGCAGAGTATCAAGAGGGGGACAGTTAGTGTCTTTATAAAAATTGAAGATGGTTGTGATCGTATCAGCCAGATAAAGCTAAATGAAGACCTGCTAAGGTCTTATTTGCAATCCTTAGAGCAACTGAAAGAGATTGCCCAATTAAAAGAGGAAATAAACCTGGGGGCAGTTCTTCGTTGTAAAGAAATATTTGAATTTATCAAAACAGAAGAAGAGGGGAAAAAGTGGGAATCTATCCAGGTTTCTCTGAAGCAAGCCCTTGATTTATTGGTAGAGAGCAGAGAAGAGGAAGGAAATAGATTGATGAAGGATATTCTAAAAAGTGTAACCTGTATGAAAAAAATAGTGAAAGAGATAGAAGAAGATAAGAAAGGGTGCTTTCCAGAGTATCAGGAGAAACTAAAAGAAAGAATAAAACAGCTTACTGAAGGAATTACGCTCGATGAGGGCAGAATGGAGATAGAGGCAGCTTTCTTAGCACAAAAGAGTGACATTACGGAAGAGTTAACCAGGTTAAAGAGTCATTTTACCCAGTTGAACAGGATTGCCGGCAATAAGACACCTATTGGACGAAAATTAGAGTTTTATACTCAGGAGATGGGGAGAGAAATCAATACTATAGGCGCAAAGTCAATTGCTCAGAGTATAGGGCAAAAGGTAATCAGACTAAAGGATGAATTGGAAAAAATTAAAGAACAGGCTAGAAATATTGAATGAAACAGGAGTTTTTTTATGAGTAAAACCATGATGAATATTGGTTTCGGAAACTATGTTAATTTAGAAAAAGTGCTAACCATTTTAGACCCAAACTCAGCTCCGATGAAGAGGTTAAGAGAAGAGGCAAAACAAGCTCAAAAACTGATAAATGCGACTTATGGACGACCGACCAGGTCCATAATTATTATGGATAGTAACCATATTGTTCTCTCCGCCTTACAGCCGGAGACATTGGTAAACCGGTTAAGCAGTTTTCCAAAACGGGAAAATGAATAATTTATATACAGGTGGATAAAAATGAAGAGAGAACAAGGCAGCCTGTTTGTTATTTCCGGGCCTTCAGGGGTGGGCAAGGGAACCCTCAGAAAAAAATTGTTTGAACAGATGCCAAATCTACGTTATTCAGTCTCGGTAACTACCAGGGAGCCCAGAGAAGAAGAACAGGAAGGGCATGATTATTTTTTCGTCGATGAAGAGACTTTTCAAGAGTATATTAAGCTGAACAAATTCGCTGAATGGGCTAAGGTACATGGAGATTACAAAGGCACCCTATTAAGTACCATCGAAAAAACACTTGCCGGAGGGTTTGATCTATTATTAGAAATTGATGTTCGGGGAGCCTTGCAGATAAAGGAGAAATATCCGGAAGGCATCTTCATCTTTATTGCCCCACCCTCCTGGGAGAAGCTGGAAGATAGGCTTAGAGGAAGAAAAACGGAAGGAGAAGACGAACTTAAAAAGAGATTAGATGATGCCCATTTTGAGATGGAACATATCAGATTCTACGATTATCTGATTATCAATAATCAGATAGAGAGGGCGGTAGAGGAACTGAAAGCTATTATAACCAGCGAAAGGTGCCGAATTAAAGATAAGAAAAAATGTTAATAAGAAATTTTGAAGATGTAGGGAATCAGCCATGGCTTTAGAAAAGAAAACTATAAAAAATATTTTATTAGGTGTCACAGGTGGAATTGCAGCTTATAAATGTGCAGAATTAGTACGTTTAATAAAAAAGGAGGGTTTCCAGGTTAAGGTGGTGCTAACCCGCAATGCAACCCGATTTATCACTCCACTTACTATGGCAGTACTGTCGGAGAATAAGGTCTATACCGGTCTTTTTTCTGCCGATGAAGAGGACCAGGAAATCAGGCATATTTCATTGGCACACTGGGCTGACATGATTGTTATAGCGCCTGCTTCCGCCAATACCGTGGCTAAATTAGCTTATGGTATTGCTGATGATTTGCTCAGTTCTACCATATTGGCCTTTGAGGGAGAGGTAGTTCTGGCTCCCGCTATGAACATGGTTATGATAAAGAATCCTGTGGTTAAAGATAATATCCGCTATCTGCTTCAGAAAGGCTACTACTTTATCGATACCGGGAAAGGCAGTCTGGCCTGTGGCGACTATGGTGATGGCAGGATGGCAGAACCTGCAGAAATCCTTAAGTTTTTGAATAAAAGAATAGCCCGGTCTCATTCTTTAAGTAATAAAAAGATACTGATTACTGCCTCTGCAACCAGAGAACCTCTGGATCAGGTTCGGTTTATCTCCAATTATTCCACTGGTAAGATGGGTTTTGCTTTAGCTGAAGCAGCTCGGAAGCGTGGAGCTGAGGTAATCCTCATTACCGGGCCAACTTTTCTGACGGACATAGTAGGGGTTACCACTATCAGGGTAAATAGCGCTGCTGAAATGAGAGAACAGGTGGTTTCTCATTTTGAAAAATCCGATGTCTTTATTTCAGCGGCTGCCGTAGCAGACTTTCGTCCGGTCAGGCAATTTGCCGGAAAGATTAAAAAAGAAGAAAATGATACGATAATGTTAGAATTGGGAAAGAATGTAGATATTCTGAAAGAGGCTGGAGAAAAAAAAGAGAGACAGCTCCTGATAGGATTTGCCGCAGAGGCAGAGAAACTGAATGAAAATGCCCTGTCCAAACTGAAATCTAAAAATTTAGATTACATTGTGGTCAATGATATCACCAGAGAAGATAGCGGATTCGGGACTGATACCAATAAAGTATCCATCATTAATCGCAAAGAAGAGGTTACCGATCTGCCCCTTATGAGCAAAAATGAGTTAGCAGAATACATCTTTGATCTGATAACCTCCCATTTTGAGCAACACAATAAGGGTATAATAGTGTGATGAATAACCAGAAAATTGCAGAGGTCCTCCCCCTGAAGTTAAATCTCAATCATGGTTTTTATTATCTCATTCCCGAACATTTGAAAGGGGAAGTTGAGGCAGGCAAGAGGGTAATCATACCTTTCCGCAATAAAAAAAAAGTTGGTATTATCTTAACTGTATCTACTGAAACGGAATTCAGAGATTTAAAAGAAATTGAAGAGGTTCTGGACCCTGTTCCGTTACTATCTAAAGAAGTCCTGGCATTAACCTCCTGGATAGCCGATTATTACCTCTGTCCCCGGGGAACCATCATTTCATTGATTGCCCCTACGCAGATATTCACCAAAAAAATAGCTGCACTTGTAGAACGCAACAGTTTAATTAAACCAGTTATGCCAAAAAGGTTGACTGGTAGTAATGATTCGGCTGAGCCGATACTCTTTCAGTACCGTAGTTTTAAAGAGAGAGACCTTTACTATCTCCACCTGATAGAGAATACTATTGAGCAGGACAGGCAGGTTTTAATCCTCATTCCGGACCAATTCAGTGCCGGGGGGCTGAAAAAAAGATTAACCAAAATATACGGGAAATCTCTGGCGTTCTTTGATAAAAAAGTGAGCACCACTCAAAAATATCTTCGCTTTCTAAGCGTACAGCAAGATGATCTTAAAGTAGTTATTGGTACCAGATCCAGTATCTTTCTGCCCTTTGGCCGGCTGGGCCTGATCATAGTGGAACGGGAGGAATCCCCTTTATATAAGGAAGAGAGAGCGCCTCATTATCATGCCCGGGAAGTAGCCCTGGCCAGGGGATTGGCAGAGCCATGCCAGGTAATCCTGGGCTCTCCAGCACCATCACTGGAAAGCTACTGGCAAAGTAGCAAGAAAAATTATTCTTTGAAAACCTATGATGATCGTAATGATACCGTGCAAAAAAGTTTTCTCACCACTTATGTGGTAGATCTGGAAAAGGAAAAGTCTTTTCAGCGGGTTATCAGTTACCAGCTGCAAGAGTTGATCTCCCGAAATCTGCAGGAAAAGAAAGGGATAGTCCTGTTTCTGAATAGAAGAGGTTTTGCAGGTTATATTTTTTGTGCACATTGTGGTCAGGTATTGAAATGTACTCATTGTAATTCTTTGTTATCTTATATTAAAGAAGGGAATAAGAGATTCATATTATGCCCTAAATGTGGGGAAAAAGTACCTGAAAACAGGCTTTGTCCCCGGTGTGGAGAAAAAGCCTTGAAACCAATGGGATTTGGGACTCAATATGTGGCAGATATTGTTCGTCGCATGTTTCCTAAGGCTGTAGTGCAATGTTTTGATAGTGATATTGCTCCAAACCTGAGAATTCAGCAGCAGCTTCTGAATAGATTTAAAAAGAGAGAAATAGATATATTGATCGGAACCCAGCTCTTATCTGGTAAATTGGATTACCAGAAGGTCGAACTGATGGGGTTTATTCTAATTGACCATCTTTTAAATATTCCAGATTACAGGTCTGCAGAAATTACCTTTCAATTGATGTATCAGATAGCTTTAAATTTAGAGGAACAAAAAAAACCAAAGACCTTATTGATTCAAACCTGTCAGCCGGAACACCACAGTCTGCAGGCTATCAAAAAGTTGAATTACCCCTTATTTTACCAGCAGGAAATAGAACTCAGGAAAGAGTTAGAATATCCGCCCTTTACCAGAATGATAAAGGTTGATTTTATTGGTTCAGGTAGAGAGTCAGTAAAAAAAGAAGCTCAGGAATTTAGGGAATTCATAGGGCAATCCGGAATAGGACCGATGGTAGGGCGACATATTTTTCTGAGTGAAGATAACAGGATTAGAACAGACCAGAAGGGCGACAACCAGCTGGGTTTTTTATTGAAGATACAGGAGAAAAATCATAATTTTGAAAAGGTTCGCCAAATATTATTCCCTTATATTTTAAAATATCCAAAAAATAAGGTAAAATTAATGGTAAATGTTGAGCCTCTAAAACTGTTTTAGGATGGGGGGAGTATTTATTATGGCAATATTAAAATTAGAAAAATACGGCTCTTCTGTTTTAAGGGAAAAGTCATTACCGGTTGACAAGATTGATGATGAGATCAGGAGATTGGTGCAGGACATGATTGAGACAATGTATGCCGAATCGGGTGTGGGATTAGCCGCACCCCAGGTAGGTATTTCTAAACGAATAATTGTGATAGATACCGAAGAAGAGGGGGTAATAGTTTTAATCAACCCTGTTATCGTAAAAAAAGAAGGGGAGTTACATGAAGAAGAGGGATGCCTCAGTGTACCTGGTGTCTACTCCCCGGTGCGTCGGTTCTCCAGGGTTACCGTAGAGGCCATGGATCTAAATGAAAAAAAATTTCAGATTACCCAGGAAGGAATGCTGGCAATTGCCCTACAGCATGAAATTGACCACCTAAATGGCTATCTTTTCGTAGACAGATTGAATCCAGCCAGGAGATTGATGTTGAAAGATGAGTTAAAAAATATAGAAGAAGGTAAACAAGATGAGGTGATAAGAGAGTGAGAATAATTTTTATGGGCACCTCTTCCTTTGGGGTACCCATTTTAAAGAAGCTGATTGACTTGAGGAAGGATATAGTGGCAGTCATTACCCAGCCTGATCGGCCTTGTGGCAGGGGGAAAAAAACCCAGCCATCTCCTATAAAAACAGTGGCGCTGCAGTCTGATTTAAATGTTATACAGCCGGAGGATATTAATGATAAAAAAACAATTTCAGAAATTAGAAGACTCCAGCCTGATTTAATAATTCTGGTGGCTTATGGACAGATACTCTCGAGTCAGGTATTGAAACTTCCATCTAAGGGCTGTTTAAATATTCACCCATCTTTATTACCCAAATATAAGGGACCGGCACCCATCAACTGGACGCTTATCAAAGGTGAAGAGGAGACCGGTATTACTTTTTTATTTATGAATGAAAAAATCGATGCCGGTGATGTAATTTTCCAGAAAAGAATAAAGATATTACCCGGAGAGAATTTTGAGGAGTTACACAGTCGATTGGCTGCTCAAAGTGCACAATTGCTGCCAGAGGTATTGTTTACTGTTGAAAAGGGAGAATATAAAAAAATCCCCCAGCCTAAAGAGAAATATTTTTATGCCCGAAAACTTTGCAAAGAGGATTGCCGGATAGACTGGAATCAGAATAGTAAAGAAGTTGTTAACCTGATCAGGGGTCTCACCTTTTTACCCTGTGCCTATACCGAATATAAGGGGAAAAGAATCAAAATTGTAGAGGCAGTCCGGTCAGAACGATTAGAAGAACCGAAAAAAGCTCTCAGGCAACAACCGGGAACCATAGTAGAGCTGAGTAAAAATGGGATAATGGTGTTAGCTGGTGATGGAAATATGGTAACAATTAAAAAGGTTATTCCAGCCGGTTCCCAGGAAATGGATGCCTCCGAGTTTATAAACGGCTACCAGATGAAAACAGGAGACTCATTTCAGTAAAGCTATCTTTTATATGACACAGTATAGATTATTATTAACCAGAAGAAAATATATTACCCTCAAAATTATATTTTTAACCATATTAAGTTCAATTAAGAAGACTTATAAAGGTAAGACCCTTGAGTTTAGACCAGAACAGGAAATTAATATTAGAAATTCTGAACAGGATGGAAAGGCAGAACTCTTATTTGAACATTCTGCTTCCCTCCTATTTTTCCAGATATAATCTGAAAAGTCAGGACAGAGCTTTCCTGCAGGAAATAAGTTATGGGGTAACACGTTTTAAGAAAAGATTAGACTGGATAATTAGTCAATTTCTCACCCAGAAAAGTAAAAAAATTCCCTTAACAGTCCAAAATATATTGAGGATGGGAGTATATCAGTTTTATTATCTGGATAAGATACCTGATTATGCCTTAGCATATGAAACGGTAGAACTGGTCAAAAATAGTCCTTATCCCGATTACAGCGGTATGGTAAATGCGATTATAAGAAATGTTATCCGAAAACCCAATGAAATTAGCTGGCCTGAACTGGAGCGGGAACCGGTAAAATATATCTCCGTTTTTTATTCCTTTCCGGAATGGTTAGTGGAGAGGTGGTTAAATAGATTTGGCTTAGAACTTTGTCAGAAGATATGTCAGGCGAGCAATACCATTCCCGCTTTAACGGTGCGTATTAATCCTCTGAAAGCAGATATGACACAATTTAAGGAAAAACTGACTGAGTTGAAGGTTATTTTTCAAGAGAGCCTCTTTCTTCCAACTCAAGCTCTGATCATAAAAGATTTCCCTGAGATGACCAAATCCTTACTTTTTCAAAAAGGGTATTTTTCCATTCAGGATGAAAGTTCTATGTTAGCCTCAGAATTTCTGGCTCCTTTGCCAGGAGAGACCGTTATAGATATGTGCAGTGGCCCAGGTGGAAAGGCTACACATATGGCACAACTTATGCAGAATAAAGGCAAGATAATTGCCCTGGAAATAAAGAAGGCCAGACTGGTGATGGTTAAAGAGGAGGCAAAGAGGCTGGACATTAATATCATTTTGTCAGTTTTAAAAGACTCCTGTAAATTAAATGAAGAATATCTGGAAAAAGCTGATAAAATATTAGTTGATGTTCCTTGTTCCGGAACTGGTGTAATCAGAAAAAAACCGGATATTAAATGGAAGCAATGGGGCCTGAATCACTTAAATGAGTTAAATAAGGTACAGGCAACTTTGCTCGATACAGCTGCGCATTATCTGAAGCCAGGTGGAGAAATTCTTTATACTACCTGTAGTATGGAAAAAGAGGAGAATGAAGATATTATAAGAATATTTCTGAAAAAAAATACCAATTTTGTTATTCAGGAAAGCTTACCGTTCAGCAGAAAAAGGGGTATAGTAAGTTATAATACAGGCATTAAAGAGGCAATACAATTGATTCCGGGGTATTCTGGTGCTGATATTGATGGATTCTATATGCTTAAGATGAGAAAGAAGAAGTAAAGATAGCATGAGGATTGCATGATGGGTAATTTGGCAGCAAAATCAATTAACGTGTTTTTCCGTTTTTTTCTTATTATATTTTTTAGTATCGGTGCAATACTACTGGGAGGGTATGCGGCTTTTTTGGCATATCAGACTATCTTTGCAGTTCCCAATGTTCGCGTTCCTGCAGTACTGGAATTAGAGCTTGATGCTGCCCGTCAGGAGCTATATAAAACGGGTTTGAAGATGGCTGTTATCGATGATAATATTTTTCAGGAAGGCGAACGTTATATAGTAATAAAACAGAGGCCGCCAGCCGGTACAGAATTAAAAAAGAATCGTACCGTAGAGGTAGAGATCAGGGCTGCCCAGACCTTTCAGCAAATACCCGATTTGGTAGGAAAGTCTATTGAGGAGGCAGGGGAATTACTATCACAACTGGGTTTAGAGATTGGTGATATAGCTTATACCCAGCACCAAAAGATAGCAGAAGGTAGAATTATTGCTCAGGAGCCGCCAGCAGGAGGACAAAGAAGCTCTGCTGAGGGAAAGGTAAATATCTTAATAAGCAAGGGATTGTATTAATCGGTTAGAATAATAAAGAGACAGGGTCAGGGATAATGGATAGACAAGAGTTAAAATACTGGATAGCATGGAATAAAATAAAGGAGATTGGTCCTGTACGTTTTTCCAGATTGGTGAAACATTTTTCTTCACTGGAAGAGGCCTGGAGAAATAATATGAATACCAGTGAAATTAAAAAATTATTACATTTAGGGGAAGAAACTTTAAATAGAATTGAAGTGGAAAAACGAGAGATTAACCCGGAACAGGAATGGGATTTACTGGAAAAAAGAAATATTAAGGTAATCACTATCCAGGAGGATGATTACCCCGCTATCTTAAAAAATATCTATAGTCCACCACCAGTTATTTACTATCAGGGTGACTTTCCAGCTATTATGAAAAATGCCTGCGGTTTAGCTATAGTTGGCTCCAGAAAGGCAACTTATTACGGGCGAAAGGTTGCCCGGGAAATAGCAGGTGAGTTAGCACGTTCCGGCTATATTGTAATAAGCGGTCTGGCTAAAGGGATTGATACAAATGCCCATCTAGGAGCTCTGGAAAGCCAGGGCTTGACTATTGCTGTTTTAGGATGTGGATTAGACTGTATTTATCCATCCGAAAACAGAGCTTTAACCCGGCGTATTATGGAAAACGGGGCAGTTATTACCGAATTTCCTCTTTTTACCAAACCAGAAAAAAATAATTTTCCCAGGAGAAATAGGATTATCAGCGGATTATCCCTGGGGACCCTGGTGGTAGAGGCTGCTGCTAAAAGCGGGGCGCTGATTACCACCGATTATGCTTTAGAACAAGGAAGAGAAGTATTTGCTATTCCGGGTAGTATCTATTCTTTTCTTTCTGCCGGCTGTCACAATCTCATCAAACAGGGTGCCAAGCTGGTAAATAACTACCAGGATATTCTGGAAGAATTAGAGGGTGAAGGGACAGATTTAACTAAAAATAGGGTAGCCGATTCTACAAAAGAGGACCTGGTTCTGTTACGGGAACTTACTGATCATGAAAAGAGATTATTACATTACATTTCCATTGAACCGCTGCATATAGATGAAATAGCCGAATTAGCGACACTCTCTTATAGTGAGGTAAGTGAGGTACTTTTATCTTTGGAATTGAAGAACTTAATCAGAGAGATTGAAGGAAAAAGATATATCAGCATATAATAAAAGTTAGTTTTTTTCTTAATATTTCTTTTGTTCAGTTGCCAGGCAAAGCAAGCTAAGGTATAATGTACATGTATAAACTAAGTCGGGGCGTAGCGCAGTTTGGCTAGCGCACCTGAATGGGGTTCAGGGGGTCGGAGGTTCGAATCCTCTCGCCCCGACCAGAGTTGCCGTTAATATAGGTGAGTACATTGAAGAAGGATTGCCTGGTCTGTACCGGATGCCACAAAGAATACCCTCTGGATAAAATATTTCCTCGTTGTGACAATTGTCAAGAACCACTGGAAATCAAGATCTCTTTATCACAAAGGTTTAATAAAAACAGAAAAATTTCTTCTGAAAGTATTTTAGAGCATTATGCTGCCTTTTATCCCTTTCCCTGGATTGATAACCAGCTTTCTTTGCAGGAGGGATTTACACCTCTCGTCAAAGTCGACAAATTAGCCCGGTTATTGGAAATAGATAATCTATATTTAAAAAATGAAACCGTTAATCCGACCTGGTCTTTTAAGGACAGAGGCACCTATGTTGGTGTACAGCATGCCCTGAGTTCAGGGTGCAACTATATTGGTACTCTCTCCAGTGGAAATATGGCTGCTTCGGTAGCAGCTTATGGTGCCAGAGCCGGGCTGAAGACCATTATTTTAGTCAGCGCTAATATGCCTCTGGAAAAACTAAACCCAATTCTGATTTATCAGCCAATCTTAATCAGGGTTCAGGGTGATTATGGGCAAATGTATTATGAAAGCCTGAAGATTGGTCAGGAACAGGGTATCTATTTTTTAAATTCTGATGTACCTTTTCGAGTGGAAGGCTCTAAAAGCATTGCCTTTGAAATCTGTGAACAATTAGACTATTCGGTGCCAGACTATGTTTTAATTCCCACCAGCTCAGGTGGTAATGCCCGTGGTATTCTAAAGGGTTTTTTAGAGTTTTTTGAAGGCGGACTAATTAAAAAATTACCTAAAATTGTTTGTATTCAATTAGCAGGATGTGCACCCATTTATGAAGCCTGGATTAGAAATAAGGATAGAATTACCCCCATACAGGAGCCACAGGCTATAGATAATGCTATTGCCAACCCATTCCCACCCAGTGGTAATGAACTATTAAGAAAATTAAGAAAATATGAAGGATTGATAACCACTGTTACCGATAATGAGGCATTACAGGGACAGCTCATGCTGGCTCAGGAGGGTATATTTGCCCAACCGGCAGCTGCAGTATCTGTTATTGCTCTTCAAAAATTAAAAAAAGAAGGGATTATTAGTAAAAAATCTTATTGTGTTGCTCTGGTGACCGGGGCTGGTATAAAATATACCGGTATACTGGAAAGACATAAATTCAATGTTTCTACTGGTACCCTGCCAGAATTGAATAAGATTATCAGAACCAGATTAAAGGAACTGCCTCTATATTAATAGAATTTTTGAGCCTTGAATTATATATATTTAAGATGGCAATAACAGATGTTATTATTTGTTGAATAATAATCTGTTTATAGGTGAAGTTTAGTTGGAAAACGTAAATTTTACTCAGGATAGGATGAAAAAGATGGATAAAGAATATGATGTAATTATAGTAGGAGCAGGCCCGGCTGGTATTTTTGCGGCTCTGGAAATTTTAAAATACAATCAGAAGAGTGTTAAGGTATTAATCTTAGAAAAAGGTAAGGCTATCCCCAAGAGAAAGTGTCCTATGAGAGAACAGAAAACCACCTGCCAGCAATGCAATCCCTGCTCTTTGTTGTGTGGATGGGGCGGTGGAGGGGCCTTCAGCGATGGAAAGCTAAATCTGACCAGCGCTTTTGGCGGGAACCTCTCTGATTATATCAGCGAAGATGAGTTAAACAGCTTGATTCAATATGCTGATGAACTTTACTGCCATTTCGGGGCAGAAGACAGTGTCTATGGCAATGACCAGGAAAAGATTGAATGGATTAAAAAAGAGGCAGCAATGGCCAATCTAAAGTTTGTCCCTGCTCTGATTCGGCATCTGGGAACAGAGAAATGTCTCACCGTTTTAAAAAATATCTATGATTTTTTAGAAGATAAGATAGAAATAAAAACAGACACCGAAGTGGTGAGCGTAGTACGGGAAGATGATGAGGTGCAAGGGGTGCTTACCTCAGAGAAAGAATTTATCAGGGGTAAATATATTATTCTTGCTCCAGGCAGAGTGGGAGCAGAATGGTTAAAAAATCAGGCAACCGAATTAGGATTACCAGTTTTTCGAAATCCTGTTGATGTGGGAGTCAGGGTAGAAGTTCCGGCAGTTATTTTAGAACATCTGACCGAGACCCTTTATGAATCAAAGTTGGTTTACTATTCCACCTTCTTTGATGACAGAGTGCGTACCTTTTGTATGTGTCCTCATGGCGAAGTAGTCATGGAATACAATAATGGCATTACTACCGCCAATGGTCATAGTTATAAAAATAAAAAAACCGATAACTCTAATTTTGCTATTCTGGTAAGTACCACTTTCACTGAACCTTTTCAGGAACCCATTGCCTATGGAAAATATATTGCCAATCTGGCAAACATTCTGAGTGGTGGACTTATTATTCAACGTTTAGGTGATCTGCTTTCAGGAAGAAGATCTACCCCTGATAGAATTAATAATTCCATAGTAACCCCGACATTGCACAGTGCCACACCGGGAGATTTAAGTTTTGCACTACCCTACCGAATCCTGAGTGATATTCTGGAGATGCTGCAAGCTTTGGATAAGATTGCCCCTGGTGTTTACAGCGAACATACCCTGCTCTATGGGGCAGAGGTGAAATTCTACTCAGCGAGGTTAGACTTATCATCTCAGTTAGAAACCAGGATAAAAAATCTTTTTGCCATCGGAGATGGAGCAGGTATCACCAGAGGCCTTATTCAGTCTTCTGTTTCGGGTATAATTGCCGCCCGGGAGATCAATGGCAGGAGATAATAATTTAGTAACATAATTATTATTTTAAAAAATCTAAAAGCTAAGGTATATGGATTGAAATGAATGAACAGATTGCTTTATTAGCCATTCTTTTTTTTATAATTATTTTTCTGGCCCGGATTATTGCTAAAATGATGAGATCAGATGAACCAAAATATAAAATACCTATTTTTTATGGCAGGATATTGTTAGGTTTTTTATTGGCTATGCTGGCTTACCTCCTATTTTTGATGTTAACAGGAGAGGATATTGTCAGTAAATTATTCGGGATGGGTTAAAGTATACGTAAATTGGACAATATAATAAAAAAGGAGCGGGAAACGGGGTTTGAACCCGCGGCCTTCGGCTTGGGAAGCCAACGCTCTGCCAACTGAGCTATTCCCGCTTAACTTTAAATAATACCCGAAGCTACGATCGGTAACATTATATAAGAAAACCAACTTATTTTCAATTAGATTTTTAAGGAAAAATATTTTTTCACTATTCAGGAGAGAACCAGAAAGGGGAAATATTTGTATAACCGCTACAGTTATCATAATCGGAAAGCAAAAGAGTGTGGTAAGATTGCCCGCAAGATAGGTGTAGGCTTGATTACCATTTTTTTATTCTTTTTATTAATTTACAGTGTTGATTCACTTATCTATCTTGGGAAAATCTATCCCAATGTGTTTGCACTACACCGCGAAATAGGTGGATTGAAACGAGATGAGATTTATCATACCCTGCAACCGGTTATAGAAGAGATGCTTTCCAGCCCGGTACAGATAAGGTATGGCAGGTTGCAATGGAATATAGTTCCCCGGGATATTCTCGGGGCTACCCTTGATGTGGAAGAATTGACTAATGATTCCTATGCCATTTGCCGTAGGGGTTCTCTTTTGCGCAGAATAAGGGAAAGGATTTTCCTGCTTAGGAATAGTTATCAGCTTCCCACTAACCTGAATTTGGGGAAAAAAGCTCTTAATACTTTCTATATACAATTACAGGAAAAAATTGAAAGACCGCCCAGAGATGCCTCTTTGCTGCAGGGTAGAGTAATCTCAGCTCGGGATGGCATTATTATAGATCAGGAACAGCTCAGCAAAGAGATTGAGAATACCATTATAGCCAATGCTGACCATGCAGATACCTCATATACTTTAAAAACTATTTATATACCAGTTCATTATCAGAAACCGGAACTATCAACAACAGAAATATTGGCTGAAATTGGAGTTTTTGAAATCATAAGCAGCTATGAAACTTCTTTAAATGGTAAACAGGAAAATTCCATCTATAATATTGAGAAAGCAGCAGAGGAACTTAATGGTATCATAGTAAAACCGGGTGAGGTTTTCTCTTTTAATAGATTAATCGGGCGTGCAGATAAGGAAGAAGGTTATAAGGAGAGTACCATCATTGTCAATGGGCAGTTTGTCAATGGCTATGGTGGTGGAGTCTGCCAGGTATCCACAACCCTCTATAATGCGGCCTTGTTGGCAGATCTGCCCATCAGGGAAAGGTATAACCATTCCATCTATGGGGAAGCAACCAGCTATGTTCCGCAAGGCAGAGATGCAGCGGTATTTTACGGCTATAAAGACTTAAAATTTTCCAACTCTTTGGACCATCAAATTGTAATTTTTAGTGAGTTTACTTCTGATTTTTTGATCATTTCTATCTGGGGAGAAAAGAAACTTGATAAAGAAGTCATGGTAATCACCAAGGATCTGAAAACCTATGATTATGAGGTAGTAGAAATTAAACGGGATAGTTCAGCAAAAGCTGTCCAGGATATCCTTCAGGAGGGGATACCTGGTTATACCGTTAAGACTTATCGGGCAGTGAAAGATTCCACGGGGGAAAGAATTGAATTTATCTCTGAAGATCGTTATGCCAGTATACCCAGAAAGATAATTATAGATTAAATATTTTGTATCTTTGCAAGAAAAGCTCATTCTATTAAGCGATAGAATGAGCTTATTTGGCATTTTTCTCAACCGAGAAAAGAGCGTATTATTTATTCAGTAGCTTCTACTGAAGTATTATCGGGAACGTTGCCTTGTTCAGAAATATTCGGCTCCTCATTCAGTTCTTCTGAAAACTCTTCGGTGCTGATCTCAGTTTCCTGGGTTGGTGTTTTATCCTCGCTCTCTTTTTTAGTCTCCAATTCGGAGGTAAAATCGAAATGAATTTTTATGTCAGCATTTTCTTTCAGCTGTGCTAAAAGAGATTGAATTGACTCATTCTGTTTTTGGTAAGCCAAAATGCTTTTTATACTATTCTGGGCTTCATCTAAAGTTAATTGTTTTTCTTCCTGGATATCACCACATTGCAGGATATGATAACCATATTCAGTTTTTACCACATTACTTAGCTGGCCTTTTTCCAGAGAAAAGGCTACCTCTTCAAATTCAGGGACCATCTGTCCACGCATAATATAGCCCAAATCTCCACCCTGTTCTGCGGAAGGGCAGATAGACTTATCCTTTGCTGTTTGTTCAAATTCAATGAGTCCATCATTTAATTGATTTCTCAGTAACTCTGCTTCTTCTTCATCTTCTACCAGAATATGGCTTATCTGTCTCTTTTCCTGCTGGAAAAAAGCGCTCTTATTTTCTTCATAGTATTGTACTATTTCTTCATCAGAGATATTAATTTTATCATATTCATTCTGGACTGCCTTATCGATTCTTATCTGTCTTTTCAGGTTATCTTTCAGCTGATTTAAAGTAAGATTGTTTTTTCTTAAAGCATCATTAAATTCCTGCTCTGAGCTGAAGCTGCTTTTTATCTCTTCAACCTCTCTATCTAAATCGGCAGCAGTAACATTAATATTCTGTCTTTCCGCATACTGATATAATAGGGTGGAATTCACCAGCTGTTCGGTAATATTGTTTTTTAGAGAGGCTAACAATTCATCGCTGATAGCAGATAAAGTCTGGCTGTCATAGCGAGAAACGAAACTCGTAAAGGCTTTTTGCCACTGCTGATAACTGATACCTGTCCCGTTGACTTCTGCTATCAGATTACCTACCTGTTGGGGAGAAGTAGTAGAAGATCTTCTATATTGCCCCAGACCATAGAATATGGAAACAATAAAAGCAACAACAATTACCAGTAAAACCGGTTTTATATTCTTTCTGATGAATTGCATAATAGTTTAAGCACTCCTTAAAATTATTATTAATGTCGACTATAAATATAATATTAACAGGTATTTTTGTCAAATAGAAAAAGGTACTGTTAAACAGAATCGTACCATAAATAATTTGAATTAAATATAATTTAGAAATAGAGTAGACGAGAATTTTTAATAATAATCAGTGTTCCTGTTGAGATTTTTATAGATTCTGTTATATACTGTAGCCATGGAGAAAAGTAAGGAAAATATAAAAAAAGAGATAGAGCATTTACGGGAAGAGATACGAAAACATAACTATTACTACTATGTACTGGATCAGCCCATTGTTTCAGACTATGAATATGATGAGTTGTTAAAACAATTAACTCAATTAGAACAGGACAATCCGGAATATATCACTATAGATTCACCTACTCAGAGGGTAGGGGCTAAACCCTTAGAGCAATTCAATACCGCCAGACATATGATGCCTATGCTAAGTCTTGCTAAAGCCTTTTCCGAAAAAGAATTAGCCGATTTTGATCAACGCATCAGGAAGAATTACCCTCAGGAATATTATGATTATGTGGTGGAATTAAAGATTGATGGCCTGGCTATTGCCCTGGTATATGAAGATGGCCTGTTAACCCGTGGCGCAACCAGAGGAGATGGAGTGGAGGGAGAGGATGTCACCCAGAATCTTAGAACCATAAACAGCATTCCTCTTAAATTGAGAGATTACTCGGGAACAGGGGTATTAGAGGTTTATGGAGAAGTGTATATGAACAGGGACAGTTTGAAGAAACTGAATGATGAGCGAAGCAGATTAGCGGAAAATTTGTTTGCCAATCCCAGAAATGCAGCAGCTGGTTCTGTTCGTCAACTGGATTCTGCTATAACTGCCAGCAGGAAACTGGACACTTTTATCTATCAGGCAGCTGGTACTAAAGTGGATAGATTTTCCACCCATATGGAATTGCTTGATTTTCTAAAAGAGTCTGGTTTTCGAGTCAATAGCAATATAAAGCTCTGTTCAAATATAAAAGAAGCTATTGACTACTGCCGTTACTGGCAAAACAAAAAAAAAGAACTGAACTATGATATTGATGGAATGGTCATTAAGGTTAATCAGTTATCCTTAAGGGAAAAATTAGGGTCTACCACCAAGAACCCACGCTGGGCTATTGCCTTTAAATTTCCGCCTGAACAGATGACCACCATAATCCGGGATATTATAGTAGGAGTAGGACGTACTGGTGCTCTAACACCGGTAGCAATCCTTGATCCAATCTTTATTTCGGGTTCCCGGGTTCAAAGAGCGACTTTGCACAATGAAGATGAAATAAAGAGGAAAGATGTACGTATTGGCGATACGGTTCTGGTTCAGAAGGCTGGTGAAATAATACCAGAAATTGTCCAGGTTATTAAAGAGAAAAGAACCGGTAAGGAGAAAGTTTTCCAGATGCCAACCAAGTGTACGGTGTGTGGTTCTGAGGTAATTAAAATTGATGGTGAGGTTGTTTCCCGCTGCAACAATATTTCCTGCCCGGCTCAGGTTAAGGAGACTATCAGACATTTTGTTTCCCGCAGCGCTATGGATATTGATGGGTTAGGTCCAGCTCTAATTAATCAGCTGGTAGACCAGAAAATTATTAAAGATTTTGCTGACCTTTATTATTTAAAGAAGGAAGATTTACTGAAGTTAGAAAGAATGGCTGACAAATCCTCTGATAACATCATAAAGGCGATTGAAAATAGTAAAAATAGGCCTCTGGACAATCTAATCTTTGCTCTGGGTATTCGCCATGTAGGGATATTTGTCTCCCAGCTACTGGCGGAAAAGATCAATAATCTGCTCGACCTGGAAAAATTTACACCTGATGATTTGATGCAGATTGAGGGAATTGGTCCTATTATGGCGGAAAGTATTATTCTGTTTTTTCAACAAAAAGAGAATAGAGCTTTAATAGAAAAACTATTGAACGCTGGTGTTAATTTCTCTCAGGAAAAGCAAACCGCTGAAAAACAATCTTTGGCTGGAAAACAGTTTGTGTTAACTGGCACTTTAGAGAATTATACCAGAGAAGAGGCTAAAGAAATAATTGAAAAAAAGGGAGGCCGGGTTACCGGCAGTGTTACCAAAAAAACAGATTTTCTATTGCTTGGCAAAGAACCAGGTTCCAAATATCAAAAAGCGCTTGATTTGAAGATTAAGATTATTGGAGAAGAAGATTTTAACGAAATGATGAAAAAATGATAAAAAAAGGAGAGTGAATGCTATTTAATGGAGAAAAAATTAGTTACCCAAAAAGAAGTTGAAGAGCTGGCTGAATCGGCAAAATTAGAATTGGATGAGATGCAAAAGGAGCAGTTTTGTAAAAGATTGAATGATTTCCTTCATTGCTTTTCTCAATTCAGAGAGTTAAATATAGCCCATGTTCTGCCCACCATTCAGATAGCTCATTATGCAAAACACTTTCATGAGGATATGGTAAAACCATCCTTAAGCCAGAGCGAAGTTCTTGCGATGACCAACCACCGGGAAAATGGTTATTTTCGAGTTCCTAGAATTCTTTAATTTAAAGTGTATTTATAATTTGTTTTTATAACTAAGTCAGGGGGGATTTAGAATTGCCCTTAAATGAGCTGAAAGCTGTTGATTATTTAAAGCTGATAAGAAAAAGAGAAATTAGTGTTGAACAGACGGTCAAAGATATTTTAAAACAGATTGACCGGCTTGAACAAACCTTGAAAGCATATTTATATATTAATAGAGAAGGGGCCCTGCAGGAAGCCAAAGCGATTGATAAAAAAATATCCTCAGGCGAAGATATACCACCTCTAGCCGGTCTACCCATAGCCATAAAAGATAATATTTGTACTAAAGGAATAGAGACTACCTGTGCCTCTAAAATGTTAAAAGGGTTTATTCCACCTTATGATGCCACAGTAATCAAAAAGATAAAAGAGGCCGGTGGAATAATTATTGGAAAGAATAATCTTGATGAATTTGCCATGGGTTCTTCTACAGAAAACTCTGCTTTTCAAACTACCCTTAACCCCTGGGATATTACCCGTGTTCCGGGAGGTTCCAGCGGTGGTTCGGCAGCAGCGGTAGCCGCTCATGAGGCCCTAATTGCCATAGGTACTGATACCGGTGGTTCAGTCAGAATACCGGCATCTTTTTGCGGTATTGTAGGCTTAAAACCAACTTATGGCCGGGTATCCCGCTATGGGGTTATCCCTTATGCCTCCTCCATGGACAATGTTGGAGTTTTGGGCAAGGTGGTAGAAGACACTGCTCTGTTAATGAATATTATCTGTGGTTATGATGATTATGATTCTACCTCAGCTGATACTCCCGTTCCTGATTTTCTGTTATCCTGTCGGGAGGGAATCAACGATTTAAAGTTTGGAGTACCACGAGAATTTTTTGGGCCGCAGGTTGATATTGAAATAAAAGAAAAGGTCAAAGAGGCTATCAACAAAATTGAGCAGATGGGAGGGAAGTTAGAAGAAATTTCCTTGCCCTATTCAGAATATTCTTTTCCGACCTATTATCTCATCGTCTCTGCTGAGGCCGGTTCAGGCTTAGCCAGATTTGATGGGGTGCAATATGGCTTAAGAATAGAAGATAACGACAACCTGGAAGATATGTATAAAAAGACCAGAAGCAAAGGTTTTGGTGCTGAGGTCTTATACCGGATCATAATGGGAACCTATGCCTTAAGTGCAGGTAACTATGATGATTATTATTTGAGGGCTCAGAAAGTGAGAACTCTTATCAGGAAAGATTTCGAAAATGCCTTCCGAAAAGTAGATTTGTTGGTTTGCCCTACTTCTCCCGAGCTTCCCTTTAAGAAGGGAAGGCAGCAAAAAGACCTTTTAGCTCAGTTTTTACCAGATGCCCATATCATACCGGTTAGCCTGGCTGGCTTGCCCGGCTTGTCACTCAATTGTGGTTTTTCAAAAAAAGTGCAACTACCCATTGGATTGCAGATTATTGGGCGACCTTTTGAAGAAGAAAAGGTGTTGAGAGCTGCCTATAACTTAGAAATAGAATTAAAAGAAGTTAACTCAGTTCAACCAAATTTTACCTTTAACTCTGTTTCCGGATAAACAATAAGAGTTGTTTTCCAATTTCAGATAAAGAGAATAAATTAATTCTTTAAAAAACTGAGGAGTTTTTCATGCTAGATGATATTGTAATTGGTTTAGAAATACATATACAGCTGTTGACCAAAGCTAAGATTTTTTGTAATTGCAGTACCACTTATTTTGATCAGGAACCAAATACCCATACCTGTCCGGTATGCTTAGGTTTGCCGGGAAGCTTACCGGTGCTCAATCAAAAAGTGGTGGAGTTTGCCTTAAAAACTGCCTTAGCCTTAAACTGTAAAATCAACCAGACTAACCTTTTCCATCGTAAAAACTATTTTTATCCCGATTTGCCTAAAGCGTACCAGATATCCCAGTTTGATCAACCCATAGCTATAAATGGTTTTCTGGAAATAGTCCCTGAAAACAGTCGGACAGGTAGAACGATTAGGGTTAACAGAGTGCATATGGAAGAAGATGCCGGTAAGTTGATTCATCTGGAAAGAGATGGGCAGATTGTCTGCTCTCTCGTTGATTATAACCGTTCTGGTATACCATTGTTAGAGATTGTAACTGAACCGGATATCTGCTCTCCGGAAGAGGCTATTGCTTTTTTGCAAAAATTGAGAACTATGGTACAGTATCTGGAGGTTTGTGATGGCAATCTAGAAAAAGGATCTATGCGTTGTGATGCCAATATTTCCATCAGAGAATCACGGACAGGTGCTTTGGGTACTAAGACTGAAGTTAAAAACATGAATTCTTTCCGGGCAATTAAGAAGGCCCTGGAATTTGAAATTACCCGACAAAGAAGATTGTTGGAAAGGAGTGAGCAGGTATTAGCAGAAACTAGAAGGTGGGATGAGGCAAGTGGTAAGACTCTGTCTATGCGGAGTAAAGAAGAAGCTTTAGATTATCGGTATTTTCCGGAGCCAGACTTACCTCCCTTAACTATCGAACAGTCCTGGATAGAACAGGTTAAAAATAATTTACCAGAATTACCTGAACAGCGAAAAGAAAGATTTGTTATTGACTACAAGCTTTCTAACTATGATGCGCAGAGGCTGATAGAGGTGAAATCATTGGGTAATTATTTTGAGAATGCCGCTCAATATTATCAGGATTATAAAAATTTAGCTAATTGGGTGCTTGGTGAGTTACTGAGGTGTTCAGGTGAAGGGAATATCGCTATTGAAAGTTGTACCGTCTCTTCCAACGACTTAGTGGAGCTATTGCAATTGATAGATAACAAAACTATCAGCGGGAAAATGGCTAAAGGTATCTTTGAAGAGATGTTTAAAACAGGGCAGAGTGCAGCCGATTTAATTAAAAAAAGTGGAATCACACAAATTAGCAATGAAGCTCAAATTAATGATATAATTAATAAAGTTATTGAAGATAATCCAGAGACAGTACAGGATTTTAATGCTGGCAAAGAAAAAGCCATACATTTTTTGGTGGGTCAGGTTATGAAACATACTAAGGGCCGGGCACAGCCGGACTTAGTCCTTAATCTGTTAAAAGAACGAATAGATAAAAATTCCTGAGAAAAATATTTATATCATATCAGTCTTTAAAATAATACAATAAGGAAGGAGGTATCCATATGGGAAGATACGTTTGTACAGTTTGTGGATATGTTTATGATCCCAAACAGGGTGACCCCGAAGCCGGGATTGAACCTGGAACATCCTTTGAAGATTTGCCTGAGGACTGGGTTTGCCCTCTATGCGGTGCCAGTAAAGATGAATTCGAAGAGGAGGAATAATTATGGCTGTCAAGGAAATATCCAAAGATATATATTCTGTGGGTGCTATTGATTGGAACAGGAGACTCTTTGATGAGCTTATTCCATTGCCGGAAGGAACCAGTTATAATTCTTACCTGCTTAAAAACGAGGATGATGCCTTATTGATTGATACGGTAGATCCCTCTAAAATGGCTGAATTTTTTCACAATATTAACGAATTGCAGGTAAAAAAAATTAGCTATGTAGTTGCCCAGCATGGAGAACAGGACCATTCGGGCTGTATTGGTGAAGTGCTCAAACGATTTCCGGGATGCAAGGTAATTGCCAATCGTAAGTGCATGGATATCCTGATCGATGAATTACATTTAACAGAAGAAAATTTTTATGAGATTAAGGATGGGGAAACTTTTCTTTTCGGAGAAGAGGAAATGCAGTTTATTTTTACTCCCTGGGTACACTGGCCGGAAACATTTTTAACCTATCTTCCTAAAAAAAAGATACTATTTACCTGTGATTTTTTTGGTTCGCATCTGGCTACCAGTGAATTGTGGGCCTCTGATAATACTGCTCTTTATTTTGCTGCCAAACGTTATTATGCAGAAATCATGATGCCCTTTCGAAAAAATATACAAAAACATCTCCAGATGCTACAGGAATTTCCTGTTGATCTGATAGCGCCCTCTCATGGACCAATATATAAAAACCCGAGTTTTATTCTGGACTATTATCAGGAGTGGGTGTCTGATACTGTCCGGAAGGAAGTAATAATCCCCTATATATCAATGCATGGCAGCACGGCAGCTATGGTGGATTATCTGGTGGAACAACTGATGAAGAGAGAAGTAAAAGTTACCCCCTATCATCTGTCCCATACCGATATTGGTGTTCTGGCAATGGCTCTGGTTGATGCAGCTACCATTGTATTAGGCTCACCTACCGTAATTACCGGTCCACACCCCCAGATTGTTTTTGCTACCTATCTTTGTAATCTATTGAGACCAAAAGCCCGCTTTGCCGGCATTATCGGCTCATTTGGCTGGGGTGGTAAGATGGAACAGGATATCTTGCAGATGCTGGGAAATTTAAAAGTCGAACTTTTACCATCAGTGATCATCAAAGGGTTCCCCAGGACTGAAGATTTTCACAAATTGGATTTACTGGCAGATCAAATTGTGGTAAACCATCAAAAAATTGAGTAATTTGATTTCTTAAAAGTTGAGGTAAGCAAAAAATGAAAAAAAAGTATTTGTTCCTGGTATTAATCTTGTTGATATTTACTACTGTAATCCATACCTCAAATTCTCAGGAATCAATTGATGATTTTTTGTACCATGATTTTAAAGATATTGAGAGCTTTGGTTATATCAAGGTAAAAGTACAGGGAGAACAGTCTTTTTTAATTGGTTTAAATAGTGAAGAGCTTACCAGTTTTGCCCGTCTGAAATATAAGAATAACTTTGCCAGTATCGTTTTTCAGGAAATACCTGCCGAGGAAGCATATCTCTATGAGGAAGAAGAACAGGCTAAAAAAGTTGGCAGCATCTGGTTTAGAGTATGGACGATAGGAGATGACTTTCCCATAGTCTATTATGTGGAATGCAGGGCAGGCAGTTATAAAAACTATGATATATGGCATGAGGAAACTTTAGGGTTTAGTGATGTGAAAGGAATTAAGCAGGTAGTCAGAAATGAGCTGACCAGGATGATTGAGAATCTGGCTATTACCTTTTTTAAGGTACGTGGAGAAATCTAAAGGAGAGCTGTTTAATTTCAAAAATTACCATAATTAAAACAAATTTAAAAGAAAGAAGACTAAAAGAAGAATAAATACAGTAATATTTGAGGAAAAACGAAGCAGTAAAAATTAAAATGTATATGGTGTTTAGGTCTCTGTTAAGATGGATATAAAAAACCTTTGGGAAGATTATACAGAATTACCTAAGAGCGTATTTGTGTTATTCTTTGCCCAGGTAATCATTTCGTTGGGTAGTTTTGTTTTTCCTTTTTTAGCTATTTTTTTTACCAAAACATTATTTTTTAGCGAACAGCAAGCCGGATTCTTTGTAATGATTGCCACCGCTGCCAAAGTGCCCGGCTTACTCTTAGGGGGAAAGTTGGCCGATGTTTTGGGCAGAAAAAAAACATTCATTATCTTTAGTATCCTTTCGGCACTCTTCATTTTTTTCTGCATAATAGTCAGGCAAGGTGTAATAATTCCCTGGTTACTTACTCTATCAGCAGTCTTTAATGGAGCAAACTACCCGGCTATGAAAGCAATGGTTGCCGATTTGACCAATCCGGATAATAGAAAAGCCGCCTTTTCATTATTGTATTTAGGAACAAACATCGGCTTTGCCATCGGCCCCTTAGTGGCGGGATTATTGTATAACAATTATCTGAAACTACTCTTTGTGGGGGATGCCCTTACTACTCTTATAGCTGTTTCGCTGGTCTATTTTCTGATTGAAGAATCTATTCCCCGGCAGGAGAATATGAGAGATACCTCTACGTTAGATTGCAGTACAGAAAAAGCAGAAGAGGGGAGTATTTTCCGGGTATTACTCACCAGACCCTTCCTGATTATTTTTACCTTAATCTATACCCTGTATTCCTTTATTTATGTACAGAGTGATTTTACTCTCCCTATTCAGATGTTGAAGGTATTTGGGGAGACGGGGCCACAATATTTTGGTACCATTATGACTGTTAATGGAATAGTGGTTATCTTTTTTACGGTGATTCTTATTCGAATAACCAGAAAAGTTAGGCCAATTATCAATGTTTCTTTAGCTGGATTGCTTTATGCCTTTGGTTTTGGAGCCATTTATTACAGCAATAATCTGTTTCTATTTTCCGCTACTACAGTTTTATGGACCTTGGGAGAAATAATTGCTACTACCTATTCTGATGTCTACATAATTAACCATACTCCCAGATCTCATAGAGGCAGGTTCAGTGCCATTATTCACATCCTAATTGGTTCTGGTTTTATTTTTGGTCCCTATCTATCAGGGTTATTCATTAATTCCTTCGCGGTGGAAAAGATATGGCCTATAGTCTTTATTTTAGCTCTCTTTGCCTCTTTTTTAATGTATCTTCTAAATTATTTTGAAATTAAAGCAATTGATTCAATAGAACAATCCCCATTAGAGGAAGAAATAATTTAAATAAACAAAACCGGATTCTCCTGAACACTTTTGTTTCAGGAGAATCCGGTATATTTTTCTTGTGACATCAGATAAAAGGGTTAAACTGAATCCGGAGTTACTCTTTATTCCTCAGTTTTATTGAGGAGAATAGCCATCTTTTCTTTAAGCTGATTGAATTTGGTGCTATATTTTTTTTCCATTTGATTTAGTTTTTGCTTTAAACCTTTATCTTGTTCTAAAATCTCTTCCACAGTCAATTCTTTGATGATAATTTGATTCCCCTGCTGAAAAGTCTGCAATCTCTTTTCCGGATTTTTTTCCAGATCCTCTTTAACATATTCAATTAATCGGTCTACCTCGTCCTGAAAGTCTTTCTGGACCTGTATCAATTGATCAAAATAGTTTTCTATATCTGAGGAACGATTTATTTTTTTTAGATTTTCTACTGCCAGGAGACCCCTTTTTCTTTTATCAGCGTCATAAGGATTACTCTGAAAAGTAAATGATCTTAGAAAATTATTCTGTATCTGTCCAAAATATTTTTCAGGTATTTCTTTTAGATGGTGCCATAGCTGGTCAGGTTCAATCTGATCTTTATAATATTTAGCTAGAATTGTATCTATTTTTGTATGTTGTTTTATATCAGCTATTTCCTGAGAGTTGAGCTTATCGCTCGAAGTTTTTTCCAGTGCTATTTCACGGGCTGTTTTAAGAAACCCCATTTTAGACTACCCCCTTTTAAATAAATCAAAAAAACGGTCTTGATATAGTGGAAAAAGGCCCCAGCGGTCTAATTCTATCTTTAGATCCTTGGGATCCATATCACCATGTCTAACCATATCAAACATGGTATCAATCTCCTTTTTAGCTATCAGTGGAATACCCTGAGCATCACGCGCTATGGCTTGATAACCTAAGTTGTTATAGGTAATTAATCCTTTTTTTCTTAATTCAGGAAACTGGGACTGCAGAGCACTTCTGGTCATCATATCCAGAATAAATTTTGAGAGAGAAATATCCCATAAATCGCCTTCTCCTCTGATAATTGCTGAGAGATTATCACCCCTTCGGTCAATATCCCCTGCTATTTTGTCGGCTACTGATTCTATACTTCCGGAAACGAAACTCATTGAATCGACTTCTCTTTTAAAATGAAAACGATAAAGAATATTAGCCAGATCAGGCATTTCGCTGGCAATAGCTAAGAGTGTATTCTTAGCTTCTTCACTAAAACCTTCAATCCGTAAAATGTATTCCGGAGTTATTAACTGAGGTCTGTACCAGCTGACCTTTCCCTCTCTCACCACAGTTTCAGCCTCTCCTTTGGTAAATTCCCGGTAAACAGGTTCTGTTAGAACATGGTAGTTTACTTCAGACGAACCAAAAGAGGAAAGCAGTTGCTTGGGCCATTTTAATACTTTAGAATGCTCAAAAGCATATTTTATTCTTTCATCCATATCCATTTAATCTGCCTCTTTAAGCTATAATATTTGAAGCAATATTTTTTATATTGGGGTAAAAGGTATAACCATTCAATTCCATAAATTTCCCTCTTCACATTTTAACGAATTATTGGAAAATGTCAAATCATTGACTGAGTCTGATAAGAATAAAATTCTAAAAGGTAGTTTTAGAATATATTTTGTTGTATAGTTAGCAAAAGGGTGGACTTGCCGGACAGGGCTTGTGAAAATTAAATATACACGTATATAATAGGTATCAATAATTTTTAATTGGTATTAAATAGTCGTGGGAGGATATGGTGTGAAAAAAATAATAATAGGGGTAATGGGTGGAGCGCAATTTATCAATCCAGAAGATGAAGAGTATTCCTATCAAATAGGGGCACTTATTGCCCGTGAAGGCTGGGTCTTGTTGAATGGTGGGCGGGCAGCCGGAGTGATGGAGGCATCAGCCAGAGGTGCTAAAGATAATGGAGGAGTCACTGTTGGTATTTTACCGGTGGATGACCCTGATTGGGCATCTCATTATATAGATATCCCCATTGTTACCGGAATGGGTATGGCCCGTAATGTGATTAATATTCTTAGTAGTGACCTGATTGTTGCTTTGCCGGGAAGCGCCGGAACTATCTCAGAGATTGCCCTAGCTCTGAAATATGGGAAAGAGGTTATTCTATTCAGATTTGAAGTCGGTGATTGGATTAAACCGTTTCAACGGGAGAGGAAGGTGCATCATATTAGCGAAGTAGCAAAATTGGGAACTCTTTTAAAAGAAAGGCTGGCTGCTCTTTATAACTATTGAAGGCGAGGTATTTATGTCAAAACTATTGCTACGGGTTGATGGGTCATGTATTCCCAATCCAGGTAATATGGCTATTGGAGTTGTTATCTATCGGGATGGTGAATTATGGAAAAAAATTAGTGAACTAATCGGAATGGGCACTAACAATATTGCCGAATACCGTGCGGTATTAAGGGGGCTGGAAGAGGTAAAAGACTTGCCGGTGGATTCAGTGGAATTCTATTGTGACAGCCAATTAATAGTAAAGCAATTAAATGGGCAATTTAAGGTAAAGAATAAAAAGATGATTCCACTTTATGAAAAGATTCAGGAATTAGTTAAAAACAGTAAATCACCAATCTTTTTTATCTGGAATAGAAGAGAACATAACCAGTTAGCTGATCAATTAGCTCGAAAATTGTTAATACAGGAAGAGCAAAATAAAAGAGCTCTATTATCACAGGATTTAGAGGTAACTGGAGAAAATAATCATTTTTTGGTTAGCAATAAAAAGAATGAAAAAACATATCAGGTTAACCTATCTCTTCCAGAATGTGATTGTTATGATTTTAAAAATAATTGCCAAAAGTGGAATTTGGAATGTAAGCATATTGTGGCAGCGCGGAAATTCAAAGAAAATAAAGAAGCCCAACAGGGCAAAGAAAAAGGGATAGCAGGAAGGGGTGATAAAAATTGAAGGTATTAATATTTAGTAAGATGGTCAGTAAAAGACAATGGCGGGAATTATTGGAAAAATATAATCAAGAAGAAGCACTTCCCCTTGAATTTATATTTCCTGATCAGGACAGTAAACAGCTTAGTGACCAATTAGCAACTGCTGAGGTAATAGTAGGAGGGGAATTAAATGAGTCTGAACTTAATCATGCTGAAAAGTTAAAATTATTTCAAATACCTTTTGCCGGGGTTGACCAGCAGAATCTGGAAGTTTTTAAAAAGTTTCCCCGAATCGCCGTTTGTAATACACATGCCAATAGCCCGGCAGTAGCTGAACAGGCATTCTGTCTTTTATTGGCACTGGCCAAAAACCTCATTAATAATGACAGGCATTTGAGACAGGGTCAATGGCATGGCCATACTACTCAGGAGCCGACCATACAGCTTCAGGGTCGGAATTTAGGAATTATCGGACTGGGTGCCATCGGGCTGGAAATTGCTAAAAGAGCAGTGGCTTTTGGTATGAAGGTTTATGCTGTAAAACGTACAATCGTAAAAGAAGATGAGTTAGAGAAAAAATATGGTTTAACCTTTTTGGGTATCATAGAACAAATGGAATATCTCATTGCTCAATCAGATTTCATGGTGATTGCCTTACCCTTAACACCTAAAACAGAAAATCTGATTGATGAGCAGATGTTAAAATTGATGAAAGGCAAATTTCTGGTCAATGTGGGAAGAGGGAAAATTGTTGAAGAGAGGGCATTCTATAAGTATCTTAAAAATGGTACATTAGCTGGAGCAGGAATAGATACCTGGTATCAGTATCCCGACCGTAATTTTCCGAAAAGGCTACCCAGCCAGTACCCTTTTCAGGAGTTGTCCAATGTAGTTATGTCGCCACACAATGCCGGTTATACCGATAAAGCTGTAGCTGATAATGTTTTAGTGGTATATCAGAATATTAAGCGAATATTTTATGGACAGGAACCTGAAAATAGGATTAATCTTGAAGAAGGGTATTAATAACCATAAAAGTTAATTGCAATAAAATTTTTAGAAATATATAATAAATCAGTGGTAAACTATTTTTAAACCTGCTTTCAGGATAATTATTCATGTTTAATAATACCTCAAAAGCTTTCCACAAAAATGGATAGAGTGAAAACAAAGGAATAGAAAGGAGAATTTTATGCCATTAGTAACCAGTAAAGAGATGTTAAAAGATGCTCAGAAGAACCAGTACGCGGTAGGTGCCTTTAATGCCAATAATATGGAGATAGTGCAAGCGATAATAGAGACTGCCGAAGAAGAAAGAGCGCCGGTCATAGTACAGGCTTCCCAGGGTGCCATCAAATACGCCGGACTGGATATGATCGTGGGGATGGTAAAAGTATTGGCAGAGAGGGCCTCTATACCAGTAGTATTGCATCTGGATCATGGTACCGATTATGGGCAAAACATAAAATGTTTGAGGGCTGGATTTACCTCACTGATGTTCGATGGTTCTGCATTACCCTTCCAGGAAAATGTTACCCTGACCAAAAAGGTGGTAGAAATGGCGCATACGGTTGGTATACCGGTAGAGGCTGAAATTGGACAGATTGGTAAAATGGACTCCAGTGATGAGCCGGGTGTAGCCAGGGAGAAAATAAAGGAATTCTTAGCAGACCCTGAAGAGGCAAACAAGTTTGTCAGATTAACCTCTGTTGACTCTTTGGCTGCAGCAGTAGGCACTATTCATGGCTGTCGGGAACCTATTGCCCAGCTGGATATACCCCGTATTGAGAAAATAAGAGACTTGACCGGGGTTCCTCTGGTACTGCATGGAGCCTCAGGTGCCAGCGATGAAGAGGTTAAAAAAGGAATCGCGGCAGGGATATGTAAGATAAATATTGACACCAGGATACGTATGGCCTTTACCCGGGCAATTCAGGATTATCTCACCAAAAACCCAGATGATATCGATCCCCGAAAAGCCTTGGGAGCAGCAAAAGAGGCAGCTAAGACTGTTATTAGAGACCGTATAAGGGTATTAGGTTCCCATAACAGGGTGTAGGTTTAAGGAATTATAAAGGTGAAAAACAAGGGAGAAAGAGGATGTCAAAAAGAGTTGGAATTTTAACCGGTGGCGGAGATTGCTGTGGGCTCAATCCAGCTATTCGTGGTGCAGTTTACCGGGCATATGATTTTCGTTATGAGGTGTTTGGTATTAAAGATGGCTGGAGGGGCTTGATTGATGGTAATTTGGATAAGATTCATTTACAGGATGCCGAAGAGCTGATAGATAAACCGGGTACCGTGTTAGGTACCTCCCGCACCAATCCCTTTAAAGTGGAAAATGGTGTGGAAATGGTTATTAATACTATTAAAAACTATGGTCTGGATGCTATTTTAGCAATGGGAGGGGAAGATACCTTAGGAGTAGCCCTCAGACTTTATAAAGAATATCAGGTGAAGGTAGTGGGAGCCCCTAAGACTATGGATAACGATCTGTCCTCAACTGATTTTACCTTTGGTTTTGACAGTGCTGTTACCAGAGCGGTAGAGGCTATGAAGAGTTTGGAAGATACCGGTAAATCCCACCACAGGGTAATGATTCTGGAGGTTATGGGGCGTTATGCGGGTTGGGTTGCCCTCTACACCGGATTAGCCTCCGGAGCAGACTGGATATTGCTTCCGGAAGAAAAACCGGACATTGAAGAGATGTGTAAACAGCTACAGCGTGTCTATGCCCGGAAAAAATACGCTCTGGTAGTGGTATCAGAGGGTATTAAATTACCCGAGATGGATACTGAAAAGGAAGAATTAGACCAATTTGGCCACATGATTTTAAGAAAGAGAGAGATTGGCCAGACTCTGGCTGACCTGATTTGTGAAAAGACCAGCCTGGAAACGAGACATGCCGTGATAGGTCATATTCAGAGAGGTGGTAATCCCACAGTATTTGATAGGATATTAGGCTTACGCACCGGGGTCAAGGCCATGGAATTAATTGAAAAAGAAGATTTTGGTAAAATGGCAGCTATGAAGGGTAATAGAATTGTTTCGGTACCATTGGAAGAAGCTACCACCGAGATTAAGGTAGTCAATAAAGAATGGATTGATTTTGCCAAAATATTTTTCAAGTAATTTTATGTGTTTTACTAAATAATAGCTCAGTTAATAGGTGAAAAGAGAGTAAAAGTTATGTCGCAAAAACAGGGGTTTGTCCATCTGCACGTCCATTCTGAATACAGTCTTCTGGATGGTGCCTGCCGTATCAAAGAATTGATAAAAAAAGCCAAAGAGAATAATATGTCTGCCCTGGCCTTGACTGACCATGGTGTTATGTACGGGGCAATTCAATTTTATAAAGAGGCGGTGGCCAATGGTATTAAACCAATTATAGGCTGTGAAGTCTACCTAGCCCCTAATAGCAGAATGGATAAATCCTATGGCAAGAAAGAAACACCCAGTCATTTGATACTGCTGGTAAAGAACAAGACCGGTTATAGAAACCTAATTCAACTGGTTACCAAATCCTTTCTGGAAGGCTTCTATTATAAACCAAGGATAGATAAGGCGATACTGAAAGAATTTAGTGAGGGGCTCATCGGTCTTTCTGCCTGCCTCAAAGGAGAAATACCCCGACTTATTCTACAGAATAACTTTACAGAGGCACAGGAACTGGCTCTCTCTTACCAGGAAATATTTGGCAAAGGTAATTTTTATTTAGAGCTGCAAAACAACACCATGCCGGAACAGCTTAAGGTTAACCAGGAACTTATTAAACTTAGCCGTTCTCTTCAGATACCATTAGTGGCTACCAATGATGTGCATTACCTCAACAAAGAGGATTTTGAAGCACACGATATTTTGTTATGTATACAGACCGCAACTAATCTTGATGACCCTGACCGTATGAAATTCAGCACCGATGAATTCTATTTTAATACACCGGAAGAGATGAAGCAGCATTTTGCTGATATACCGGAAGCACTGGAAAATACGCTCAGGATTGCCGAGGACTGCAATCTGGAAATAGATTTCCGCAATGCCCACCTGCCTGATTTTAACTTGCCCGGAAATATTTCCGATAATGATTATTTAAAGCAATTATGTTATGAAGGTGCCCTAAACAAATTTAAAGTTATGGAAAATGAGATAAAAGAGCGTCTGGATTATGAATTATCGGTAATAAAAAAGATGGGTTTTGCCACTTATTTCCTGATTGTCTGGGATTTTGTTGATTATGCCCGGAAGCATGATATCCTAGTTGGTCCAGGAAGGGGTTCAGCAGCAGGAAGCTTAGTTGCCTATTGTCTTAATATTACCAATATTAATCCCCTGGATTATGATTTGCTCTTCGAAAGGTTCCTCAATCCGGAGCGAATCAGTATGCCCGATTTTGATATCGATTTCAGTATTGAAGGCAGAAGCGAGGTAATCGAATATGTCAGTAAGAAATATGGGAGGGATAAAGTCTCTCAGATTATTACCTTTGGTACTATGGCAGCTCGAGCTGTAATCCGGGATGTGGGCAGAGCCTTAGGGATTCCCTATGGGCAGGTAGACAAGATTGCAAAACTAATCCCAGGGGATCCCAAGATGACTATAGAGAAAGCGTTACAGATTGAGCCTGAATTGAAAAATAGAATGGAAAATGATGCTACTATCAGAAAGATGATTGAAATATCATCTAAATTAGAAGGTTTGTCCCGCCATGCCTCAACCCATGCTGCTGGAGTTGTGCTCTCCAGGGAGTCATTGACCGATTTTGTCCCTCTCCAATTAACCTCCGAAGGAGAAATATCAACCCAGTATATAGCCGAAGATTTAGAATCACTGGGATTACTGAAGATGGATTTCCTGGGACTGAGGACCCTTTCGGTAATTAATAATACAGTAAAGATTGTGAAGAAAATCAGAGGTGAAGCAGTAAATATAGATAAAATTCCCTTGGATGATGAAAGGGTCTATGAACTCTTAGCTAAGGGAGAGTGCTGTGGTATCTTTCAGTTAGAGAGTTCAGGTATGGTCGATCTGGTGAAGAGGTTGGAGCCAGAGAATATTGAAGATATTACCGCTCTTTTAGCCTTATACCGCCCTGGCCCTTTAGGCAGCGGAATGATAGATGATTTTATTAATCGGAAAAAAGGCAAGGTGGAAATAAAATATTTGCATCCTTTGTTAGAATCAATCCTAAAAGATACTTACGGGGTAATTGTCTATCAGGAGCAGGTGATGCAGATTGCCAGCCGGTTAGCCGGTTATTCATTGGGTGAGGCCGACATTTTAAGGAAAGCTATGGGCAAGAAGATAAAAGAGGTGATGAAAAAGCAGCAAAAGCAATTCATCGAGGGTGCGATTCAAAATGGTATTGCTAAAAAGACTGCTGAGGAGATCTATGACCTTATTGCCTATTTTGCCGGTTATGGGTTTAACAAATCTCACAGTGTTTCCTATGCTTTTCTATCTTATCAGACTGCCTATCTGAAGGCACATTATCCGGTGGAATATATGGCAGCACTGCTTACCAGTATTATGCAAAATACCGATAAAGTAGTGAAATATATTAAAGAATGCCAGATTATGGGATTAGAGATATTGCCACCGGATATCAATGAAAGTCTAATTGATTTTACCGTGGTTAATAAAACAACTATTCGTTTTGGTCTGGCAGCCGTAAAAAATGTAGGCAGAGCAGCTGTGGAAAATATTATTAAAGAAAGAAACGAGGGTGGATTATTCTCTTCCTTGTTCGATTTTTGCCAGAGGGTGGATTTACAATCCATGAACAGGAGGGTAATAGAGAGTTTGATAAAATGTGGTGCTTTTGATTCCCTTAAAGCTTCCAGAGCTCAATTATTATCAATATTGAATAAAACAATACAGGTAGCCCAGGATAAACAGAGAGAAAAAAGGAATGGTCAGACCAGTCTTTTTGCGTTAAAAAACGAAGGACTACTCTCCAATTTTCAAGATGCCTTTGATGCACCATTAGTAAAAGAATTTTCCGACCAAGAGCTATTCACAATGGAAAAGGAAACGCTTGGTTTTTATCTCTCCCATCACCCCTTAGAGGATTATCATGATAAATTGACTGAAATTACCAATGCTGACTCAGCCAGTCTGGAAGATTTTTCTGATAAAAGCCATCTTATTCTGGGTGGTGTCATCAACAATATCAGAGAGAAAGCGACTAAAAATGGGAATAAAATGGCCTATTTTTCCTTAGAAGACCTATCCGGCACTGTAGAAATTATTGTTTTCCCCAAAGTATTTGAGGATTACAGGGAAGCGCTAAGGCCGGAAAACGTGGTTATTGTAGAGGGCCGGTTGGATGCTATGGAGGATAATATAAAATTGCTGGCAGAATCAATAACTTCTATTAATGATTATCAGAAAAAAACTTTCTCTAAGGGAAATAAGAAAAATAATAACGCTTATTCTCTCCATATAAAAACAGATATTGCCGGATTGAACCAGGAAAGGCTGGCTGGTTTAAAAGAAATCTTACAAAATTACCCCGGAAAAAATCGTGTAATTATACACTTTATCTCAGGGCAAAAAGAATATCAGCAGCAGGTTGATAAACAGGTCTGGGTGGCTTACAAAAAAGATTTAGTCCAGGAAATTAGGCAAAGCCTGCCATCATCTGAGGTATGGTATGAAAGAATGGAATCTCAGGATATTTAATTATGGTGCCGAAGGTCGGAGTCGAACCGACATGAGCTGTGAGGCTCGCTGGATTTTGAGTCCAGTGCGTCTACCAATTTCGCCACTCCGGCAACAAAGAAAGATTCTTAAAAATTATAGTTTAGACCACTATTAATGTCAAGTCGATAAATATTAGTAGAGCATCATGCGTTTTGTATATAGCGTTTAAAAGGATATTAGATTAATACAAATAAAAACAAAAAAACTATTATCTAAAAACCAAAAACCTTAACCAATAAACATTTAATAATAGAAACTACAAACTAATTTGGATATTTTTCAATATCTATTTACCAAATGAGTAAAAATTTATTTTAAGTGAAAGAGTATTTTAAATGACTGAGAAAACGAGAAGACTATTTTTAATTGATGGACAGGGTTTAATCTACCGTGCTTATTTTGCTTTACCTAAATTAGCTACCTCTCATGGACAGATTATCAATGCTGCTTATGGTTTTACCCTGTTGTTATTCAAACTATTAGAGGAACAAAAACCTGATGGTATTATCATTGCCTTTGATACCCCCAAGCCAACCTTTCGTCATGAACTATTTGACCAGTACAAAGCCCAGAGGGAAAAGATGCCACAGGAATTAGTTGAGCAATTACCCATTATCAAAGAAATAGTACAAAAATTCAATATACCTACTTTTGAAATCGAAAAATACGAAGCTGATGATGTTATCGGTACTCTGGTTCAAAAAATTAAAGATAGTATATATAAACCGGTCATTGTTACGGGTGACCGGGATTTATTACAATTAGTTGATGAGGATACAGAGATACTTTTAATGAAAAAAGGTGTTACCCAGGTTGAAAAGTATTGTCTGGCCACTGTTGAAGAGATGTTAGGGTTTGCACCTGGTTTAATCCCTGATTATATGGGTCTGAGGGGAGACCCTTCTGATAATATACCGGGCATACCCGGAATTGGAGAAAAAACCGCTCAAAAATTAATCCAGCGGCTGGGCAGTCTAAAAGAAATCATTAAAAATTTAGAGAAGATAGAGAACAAATCCCTCAGAGAGAAAATCAGACAGTTTGAACAACAGGCCATCCTGAGTAGGGAATTGGCTATCATTAACAAGGATGTCGATTTAGAGTTGAAATTAGCTGAGATTGCCTACCATGGTCCGGATTATGAAGAGTTAAGAACTCTTTTTCAAAAATATGAATTCCATAAGCTTCTGGAAAAACTTCCTCAAAAGGAAGAAACTGGTAAAAAATCAAAAACCCATGAAGTAAACTTTCAGGAAATCACCAATGAAGAAGAGCTACTGCAGTTATATGGAAAGATTAAATCAGCTGGAATCTTTTCTTTTCTGGCATATACTAATCCAACGTTTCCAGGAAGGCCACTACAAGGAATTGCCTTTGCCCTCTATGATGAGGCGTTTTTAGTAAAGGTCAATTCCAACAATAATTTATTAGGAACCAGCAATTCTCTTACCCGGGAATCACTGTTGAAAAGAGTAAAAGAACTTTTTCAAGATGAGAAAATCGAGAAAGTTGGTTTTGACCTGAAAAATTCCTGGAGAATTATTTTTAATGATGGGGATTTTTTACATTTTCCCTATTCTGATGTACTGATTGCTTCCTATCTATTAAATCCATCTCGACAGAATTATCATTTGATAGAGATAATAAAAGAATATTTTCCTGACCAGGATTATCAGGCGAGTGGTGACACACCAGATAAATGCCTGGCTGGCTGGGAAAGGGAGCTTTGCGGTAAGGTGAAATCAGTATTGGAACTAAATCAGCTGTTGGAAAATCAACTATCCGAACAGGGTTTGCTTAGACTTTATCTCGACATTGAGCTACCCCTTATAAAGGTACTATATAAGATGGAAAAAACGGGAATCAAATTAGATACTGGTTTTTTAAAGAATATGTCCCGACAATTTTCTCAAAAAATAGCCGAAATTAGAAAAGAGGTCTTTAACTTAGCGGGAAGTGAGTTCAATTTGAATTCACCAAAACAACTAAGTCAGGTTTTATTTGAAAAGATGAAATTACCCATCATTAAAAAGACTAAAACCGGCTATTCCACTGATGTGCATGTTTTACATGAATTATCAGAAAAACATGCAGTGGTAGCTAAGATTCTTGATTATCGCGAGTTAGAGAAATTGAAAAATACCTATATTGACAAGCTACCCCAGTTAATGAGCCCCCAAACTGGCAAAATTTATACCTGTTTTAACCAGACAGGTACCTCGACTGGAAGGTTGAGTAGCAATAACCCTAATTTGCAGAATATACCGGTGAGAACCGAGTTGGGGCGTTCTATCAGAAATGCCTTTATTGCCGAGGAAGGAAATATATTTTTATCGGCAGATTATTCCCAGATAGAACTTAGAATTTTAGCACATCTATCACGGGATAAAAATCTGAGAGAGGCTTTTTTACAGGATAAAGACATCCATTCTTTCACTGCAGCCCAATTGTTTAATGTAGATCTAAATCTGGTCAGCGAGGAGATGAGAAGAATTGCGAAAACTATTAATTTCGGTATAATTTATGGAATGAGCAGTTTTGGCTTGGCTGCCAGCCTAAGGATAAGCAGGGAAGATGCTGAACACTATATTGAGGCTTATTTTCAAAGATACCATAAAGTAAAAGAATATATCGATGAACAGATTAAAATTGCCCATAAAAAGAAGTATGTGAAGACTATGCTCAATAGAGTCAGGTATTTGGAAGGAATAGACAGCTCCAATAGGTCAATAAGGGAGTTTTATGAGCGTATTGCCATTAATGCCCCTATACAGGGCACTGCAGCTGATTTAATTAAAATAGCTATGGTCGGCATAAATGCTAAAATGGAAAGCCTAAATCTTTCCAGTGGTTTAATTTTACAGATACACGATGAATTGATTTTTGAATTTTTAGAAGATGAGCTCGCCATGAGGCAGGCTATTATTAAAGAGATTATGGAAAATTGTCTTCATCTTGATATACCGCTAAGGGTAAACTTTAAAAATGGGCACAACTGGGGAGAACTATAGGGGGAATTAATCTCTTGAAAATGTTGATGGTAGGCTTAACAGGTGGCATTGTTTCCGGCAAATCGACAGTTAGTGAAATGTTCAGGCAATTAGGGGCACAGGTCATAGATGCCGACCAGATTGCCCATACCATTGTTTCTCCTGGAGAAAAAGCCTGGCATAGTATAGTAGAATATTTCGGTAAAGAAATCTTGATAAAAAACCAGCAGATTAACCGCAAAAAATTAGCTAAAATTGTCTTTGCTGATAAGAAAAAGTTGGAGATGCTAAACAGCATAACTCACCCGGAAATTTTGGCGGTCATTAACCGGAGAATCTGTCAATTGAAAAGTAATTATAATCAGGACTTAATCTGTATTATTGATGCCCCTTTGCTTTTTGAAGCCAACCTGGCAGATAGAATGGATAAGATAATTGTAGTTTTTATTAGCCAGGAAGAGCAGACGAAGAGGTTGTTGTTGAGGGATAATTTTACCGAAGAAGAGGCTTTAAGGAGAATACAATCACAGATTCCCCTAACCAGCAAGCTTTCCTGGGCCGATTATGTTATTGATAATTCCTTTTCCCGTGAGCAGACTAAGAAACAAGTAGAACAGGTATGGGAAAAATTAAAAAATGAACTGGTTAAAAAATAGTTAAGTTTTTATAAGTTTTAATCTAAAAGTCATTAAACCACAAGAAAAATTTTAATTCAATCCTGACTTCTTTATATTTCTTATTCTCCCGGCACTTTTCTTGCTTCTTGCCATATGTGGTATAATTTATCTCTGGAATAATGAATGTTATTTCTATTAGCAAATAAAAATCAAGATATTTTCAAGTTTAATGAAAAATATGATTTATTAAACAGAAAGACTGCTCTATGAGTAAGAAATTTCAGATTAGTTCTGACTATACCCCACAGGGGGATCAGCCAGAAGCTATTAGAAAAATATGTGAGGGATTTCGCGAGGGTAAAGATATTCAAACCCTGTTGGGAGTAACCGGTTCAGGTAAAACATATACTATGGCCAATGTTATTCAGTATTTGCAATTACCTACTCTGGTGATATCTCACAATAAGACCCTGGCAGCACAGCTCTGTACAGAGTTCAGAAGGTTTTTTCCCGGTAATGCAGTGGGTTATTTTGTAAGTTATTATGATTACTATCAACCAGAAGCCTATATTCCCCGTACTGATACCTATATTGAAAAAGATGCCTCGATAAATGATGAAATAGATCGTCTACGATTGTTTGCGACAGCAGCGCTGATGGAAAGAAGAGATGTAGTTATAGTGGCAAGTGTATCCTGTATTTACGGGCTTGGCTCTCCTGCCGATTTTTCAGAACAGGTTTTATTACTGGAAGAGAACCAGCATATAGAGATGGAAGGGGTAGCAAAAAGATTAATAGATATTCAGTATGAGCGTAATGATATTGAATTTGAGAGGGGTATTTTTCGAATAAGAGGAGATATTTTAGATATTTTTCCTGCTTATCTGGAAAGTGCTTTCCGTCTTGAATTTTTTGGAGATACCATTGAGGCTATTTCTGAAATTAACCCTCTGACTGGACATAAAATAGCCAGAAAAGACAAAATTGCCATCTATCCAGCTAAACATTTTATTACCCCGCCGGATAGGTTGGAACAGGGAATTAAAACAATTAAAATAGAGTTAGAAGAGAGATTACAATATTTTCGAAAGAATAATAAATTACTGGAGGCAGAGAGACTGGAACAAAGAACCAAATATGACCTAGAGATGTTGACCCAATTCGGTTATTGCACCGGTATTGAAAACTATTCCAGACATTTAAGTGGCAGAAAAGAAGGAGAACCACCAGCAACCTTGCTGAATTATTTCCCCAGCCCATTTCTCATTCTAATAGATGAGTCACATGTAACCATACCTCAATTAAGGGGAATGTATGCCGGGGATAAATCCAGAAAGGATAGCCTGGTACAATATGGATTTCGCCTACCCTCAGCCTATGATAACAGACCTCTGGTGTTCCATGAATTTGAAAAGTATTTAAAAAAAGTATTGTTTGTTTCTGCTACGCCGGCAGTTTATGAGCTGAAAAAAAGTAAACAAATAGTAGAACAGATAATCAGACCAACCGGACTGGTAGATCCGGAAGTAATTATAAGACCTGCTCAATATCAGATTGATGACCTGATTGCCGAAATTAAGAAAAGAATCATCCAAAAAGAGAGGGTGCTGGTAACCACCCTGACCAAACGAATGGCTGAGAATACCGCTGAGTACTTACAGGAAATAAATATTAAGGTACGCTATCTTCATTCTGAGATCGGCACCATTGACAGGATTAAAATTTTAAAAGATCTAAGAGAAGGTAAGTTCGATGTGTTGGTGGGAGTTAATCTGTTAAGAGAGGGATTAGACCTGCCTGAGGTATCCTTAGTGGCTATTTTAGATGCAGATAAAGAAGGTTTTCTGCGTTCAGAGACTTCTCTCATTCAGACTATGGGCAGGGCTGCCCGTAATGTTAACGGGACCGTGATATTGTATTGTGATGAAGTAACCGGTTCTGTTAAGAGAGCTATTGAAGAAACTAATCGACGGAGAAAGATACAATTGGAATTCAATCGCAAAAATAACGTTACCCCGCAGACTATACAAAAACCACTCGATGACCTGGTTTATTTTGAAGATTTTGGAGGAGAGGTTTGGTCTGATAAAGATTTGCAGGTAAGTGAGGGTAAGACGAAATATCTACCAAGCGGTAGTCTGAGTTTTTTAATAAAATCTTTGAAAAATGAGATGAATCAAGCGGCTAAAGAACTTGATTTTGAAAGAGCAGCTCTGTTAAGAGATGAAATAAAAAGATTAAAACGGGAGCGGGTAATATTTCGATAGAAACATATATGTGATATATGATACTGTAATACCAGATGGAGTTAAACAAAAAAAATGGGAAAAAACAAGATTATTATAAAAGGTGCCCGTGAGCACAATTTAAAAAATATTACACTGAGCATACCAAGAAATAAACTGATTGTTATAACTGGTTTAAGTGGTTCGGGGAAATCTTCACTGGCTTTTGATACAATTTATGCTGAGAGCCAGAGACGTTATTTAGAGTCCCTTTCTTCTTATGCCCGTCAGTTTTTAGAAAAAATAGACAAACCAGATGTGGATTATATGGAAGGATTATCACCATCTATTTCCATCGATCAGAGGAAGGCAAGTAAGAATCCTCGTTCCACGGTAGGGACTGTAACTGAAATTTATGACTATCTTCGCCTCTTATATGCCAGGATTGGTATACCTCATTGTCCCGAATGTGGAAGAAGAATAGAAAGGCAGAGCATAGATCAGATTATAGATCAGGTAATGAATTTGCCCCCTGATACTAGAATAAATATACTGTCACCAATTATCAGATCCAAAAAAGGTGAACATAAACAGATTATTGAAGATATAAGAAAGAAGGGTTTTATTCGTTTGCGAGTTGATGGGAAAATAGCCGAAGTAGATGATGAGCTGAACCTTGGTCGCTATCAGATGCACCAGATTGAGGTAGTGGTGGACCGGTTAACAATAAAGCCAGAGAATAAGAGCCGTCTGAGCAATTCTATTGAAACAGCATTGAATTTGAGTGACGGGTTGGTGATTATCCTGGATGAAGAGAATAGAGAATATATGTTCAGTGAAAAATTTTCCTGTCCTTATTGCGGCGTTAGCCTGCCGGAAATTACCCCACGCATATTTTCCTTCAACAGTCCCTATGGGGCATGTCCCAATTGCGGAGGGTTAGGGTTTAAGATGGAATTTGACCCTGATCTGGTAGTTCCTGATAAGAATAAAACTATTTTAGAAGGGGCTCTGGTGCCCTGGGGTGCTATTAAAGGAAGGTATCTATACCATATTTTACTTGGTGTTGCCAAGCATTATGGGTTTGATTTAAATACACCATTTAACAGATTGACTGAGGAACAACAAAAAGTCTTACTCTATGGTTCTAGCCATACAAAAATATCTTTTGAATATAATGATATGGAAGAAGGAAATTCCTGGATTCATCATAATGAATTCGAAGGAGTAATTAATAACTTAAAGAGAAGATATCGGGAGACTAAGTCTGAATACATTCGGACTGAGATTCAAAAATATATGACCATGAACAACTGCCCGGTCTGTCAGGGCAGGAGGTTAAGACCAGAAAGCTTAATGGTCAGAATAGGTGAACATTCTATTGCTGATCTTTCTGATATGACTGTAAAACAGCTCATCAAATTTTTTAAGAGCCTGAATTTAGAGGAGAGGGAAGCTGAGATTTCTAAACAGATCAGAAAAGAGATCTTAAATAGGTTAAATTTTTTAATAGGTGTTGGCCTGGACTACATAACACTTTCCCGTGGCTCAGCTACCCTTGCTGGTGGTGAAAATCAGAGGATAAGATTGGCTACTCAAATTGGTTCAAGCCTGACCGGAGTTCTCTATATTCTGGATGAACCTTCCATCGGATTACATCAGAGAGATAATGATAAATTGTTAAAAACCTTGTTTCAGTTGAGAGACCAGGGAAATACAGTTATTGTAATTGAACATGATGAGGATACCATCAGGTCCGCTGATTACATTATTGATCTGGGCCCAGGGGCAGGTATACATGGAGGAAACGTGGTTGCAGCAGGAAATGAAAGAGAGATAATGGCCAGCCCTTCTTCGATAACCGGCCAATATTTAAGTGCCAATTGTGAGATAGCAATCCCTGCCCGGAGAAGGCCTGGTAATGGTAAGAACATCAAAATAATTGGAGCTAAACAGCATAATTTGAAAAATATTGATGTGAGTATACCCTTGGGTAAGTTTAACTGTGTCACCGGGGTTTCCGGTTCTGGAAAGAGCACCTTGATTGAAGAGATACTTTATAAAGCCCTATTAAAAAAAATATATCACAGCAGAGTAAGGCCAGGAGAACATGAACGCCTGGAGGGTACTGAAAATATCGATAAGGTAATCATTATTGACCAATCTCCAATTGGCCGAAATTCACGTTCCAACCCTGCCACCTATACCGGAATATTCACCCCCATTAGAGAGTTATTTTCAAAAACCAGTTCAGCCAGGATAAGGGGGTATAAACCTGGCAGATTTAGCTTTAACTTGAAGGGAGGTAGATGTGAAGCCTGTGAGGGTGCCGGCATAGTCAAAATTGAAATGTTCTTCCTGCCCGATATCTACATTCCCTGTGAAGTCTGTAAAGGTATGAGGTTTAACCGGGAAACCTTAGAGATAAGATATAAGGACAAGAATATTGCCCAGATTTTAGATATGACGATAGAAGAGTGCAGTCAATTTTTTGAAAATATCCCGGTCATAAAAAATGGTTTACAGACTCTGCTGGACGTAGGATTAGGTTATATAAAATTAGGGCAATCAGCCACTACTCTGTCCGGCGGGGAAGCGCAGAGGGTAAAGTTGGCCAAAGAGTTGAGTAAAAAAAGTACCGGTAAAACATTATACCTGCTGGATGAGCCGACAACGGGATTACATTTTGACGATGTCAAAAAACTACTGGATGTTTTAAACCGATTAGTAGAACAGGGTAACACCATACTGGTTATTGAACACAATATGGATGTTATCAAATCTGCTGATCATATTATCGATTTAGGTCCCGGAGGTGGTGAGGAAGGGGGAGAGATAGTTTTTAGCGGTACCCCGGAAGAGATAATTAACCAGCCCCTTTCTTTTACCGGGCAATTTTTAAAGAAGGTATTGTATAAAAATAAACCTCAAAACAATCATTGTATTTCCGGAGCGGGGGCATGAGTTTATCTGATATTGTAAAACATTTGCCTGAACAAAGCGGGGTATACTTATTTAAAGATCGAAGTGGCGAGATTATCTATATTGGAAAAGCCAATTCACTGAGGAATCGGGTCAGTTCTTATTTTACCAGAAATTACTCTCATTCACCGAAAGTTAAGCAGATGATTAAA
>JAKPKS010000253.1 GCA_029553585.1 Candidatus Atribacteria bacterium
TTTTTTATGAAATATTTATCAATTATTTAATGCTGAATATCATATTTTTAAGTTTCTTTATATCAGCAATCATTATGTATTTACGTAAATTGAGATTCAGGGTAAAATGGTATGAATTTAGGAGGCCTCGTGGAAAGCTCTTCAATGATTATACAACAGGTGATAAATGGTATATCGCTTGGAAGTATTTATGCCCTTATTGCACTGGGCTATACTATGGTTTACGGCATTGTAAAATTAATTAACTTTGCGCACGGTGATCTGCTTATGGTCGGGGCTTATGCAGGTTATTTTGTACTTCGTCAATTTGGCGCTAGCCCTCTAGTGTTTTTTTTAGCAATACTTTTTGCAATGCTGGTCTGTGCAGTTTTTGCCATTTTAATAGAGAGATTTGCGTACAGACCTTTACGCAATGCTCCAAGATTAAATTCTCTCATTACCGCAATTGCTGTTTCTCTAATTTTGCAAAATGGTGCACGAGTAATACCCTTTATAGGACCGAATCCCCGCCAGTATATAACACTGTCGACGGTTATGGTCGATTTTGGTTTTGTTTCTATTTCAAACATTCAGCTGATCGTTATTATTCTTTCCGCAGTTCTTATGATTCTTCTAACATATATTATCAATTTTACTAAAACGGGAAAGGCTTTGCGTGCGGTATCGTGGGACATGAAGGCCGCGAGTTTAATGGGAATCCCGGTAAATAAAACTATTGCTTTTACTTTTGCTTTAGGCGCGGTTCTTGCCGCTGTAGGAGGCGTTTTATATGCTACAGCCTACCCGCAGATTAATCCTACAATGGGAACGATGCCCGGCTTGAAGGCCTTCGTTGCAGCTGTATTGGGCGGGATCGGCTCAATTCCCGGTGCTATGATCGGCGGTTATATTCTTGGAATTGCAGAGACGATGACCAAGGGCTTTTTATCATCTCAGTTTGCAGATGCAATATCTTTCGGTATTTTAATCATCATTCTGTTGGTAAAACCGACCGGATTAATGGGTAAAAACATGAGGGTTAAGGTCTAAAGGAAGTAATTATGAAAAAAACATTGGCTTCATATAGAAATTTGGTTATTCCCGGCTGTTTTGCCCTTGCTGCAGTAATACTGCCCTCGATCGGGATTAAAATTGGAATAATTGACGCATATATAGCACAGGTAATAACACTTGCAGGTATAAATGCAATATTGGCTATTAGTGTTAATATTGTTTGCGGTATAACAGGACAGCTTTCTTTAGGGCAGGCAGGGTTTATGGCAATAGGGGCATATGCCTGTATTATTTTAACAGAAACGGCCGGAATCCCCCTTCCTATAAGCATTCTTCTTGCTGGCCTTGTAACTTCCGGAGCGGGTTTTCTCATAGGTTTTCCGACCCTGAAATTGACAGGCGACTACCTGGCCATTGTAACGCTCGGGTTCGGTGAAATTATTAGAGTTTTTTTGGTTAATTTGAAATCTCTTACCGGAGGGGCAAACGGAAAAAGATTTACCAACAGTTCTGCGGTTTTTCTATCACTTAATGCTGATATTGCCTATCTTGTAATAATTGCTTCTCTAGTGTTAATAATTGTTTTTTTGCAGAACTTTATACGTTCCACCTACGGTAGAGCTATTTTAGCAGTACGTGAGGATGAAATTGCCGCAAATTCAAATGGAATCGGCGTTTTTAAGTATAAGATGACAGGCTTTGTTATTGCGTCCTTCGTGGCTGGAATTGGAGGAGCCTTATATGCTCCGTTTATTGGCTTTATTAAGCCCGAGATGGCTTCTTTTAACCGCAGTATTGAATATTTGATATTTGTTGTTTTAGGCGGTATGGGGTCAATAACAGGATCTATAATAGCCGCCTTTGTGTTAACGTATCTGCAGGAGTTCCTTAGATTCCTGCGGGATTACAGACTCTTAATTTATCCGCTCATCTTGATTTTCGTAATGCTTTTTAGGCCGCAGGGACTACTTGGTATGAAGGAATTATCGTTTGTAAAAACATGGGACAATTTCAGAATATTTCTTAAAAGTCCTGCAAAATTCAGGACAATAAAAAATAAGTTTACTGCTGGTAAAGGAGAAAAAGATGCAAAATAAAAATCTCATTCTCCAGGCAAATGATATTTCTATTGTTTTCGGCGGACTGCGGGCTGTAAGTAATTTTTCCTGTGAATTATACAAGGGCGAGCTTGTAGGTTTAATCGGACCAAACGG
>JAKPKS010000254.1 GCA_029553585.1 Candidatus Atribacteria bacterium
TATACTTTTTTACATAGTTTTAGCGGAGAGATACTTCCCCATTACATTATGGGCAAAAAATTGTAATAAGTGTGAGTACAATTATTCGTTATTCGTCTTGCGTCTCAAAATACCGTATAACGTATACTGTATAACGTATACCGTGAAGAGTGTGGGCTATAATGGTGGGGAAAATGGTATAGAGATACTGTTAAATCCAAAGATAAGAAAAAGATGAGGGCTGCAGAGTATGAGACTGCCACGGCTTGTTAGCACAAGCCTCGCAGTGACCAGAGAAAAGCAGTATAACGTATACCGTATAACATTAAATACAAAGATAAGAAAAAGATTTTTTTTTTGTTTTTTCTTTAACGTACGACGTAAGACGTACGACGCAAAACGTAAGGTGTATAACGTTAAATCCAAAGATAAGAAAAAGATGTGAGTAATAGAGTATGAGACTGCCACGACAGCCCAGAATTAGGGTATAGGGGCTGTCTCGCAGTGACCAGAAAGAGATTTGTTTTTGTTTTTTCTTTAACGTAAGACGCGTAACGTAAGACGTAAAACGAAATACCTCTTTATACTATTGGTATTTACGTTGGAGCAGGAGAAATTATGACATACATTTTTACAGGACTCATAATTTTTATCATAGGCTTGGTTATAGGTAGTTTCAGTAATGTCTGTATTTACCGGATTCCCCGCAATGAATCAATAGTGTTCCCTGGTTCCCACTGTCCAGGGTGTAACCAGTTGATTAAATGGTATGATAATATTCCGCTTTTCAGTTATCTGTTTCTAAAAGGTAAATGCCGTAATTGTAAGATAAATATTTCCTGGCAATACCCGCTAGTAGAATCTTTAACTGGCTTTATTTACTTTTTTCTATTCTATTTTTATGGATTGCAAATACTCACTTTAGCTTATATGCTTTTTTCATCAGTATTAATAATAATCACCTTCATAGATTTAAAAGAAAAGATTATCCCGGATGTCCTCTCCATACCTTTTTTGGCGCTGGGCTTCCTCTTTAGTTTTTTACGTCAAGACTTTTCTCCACTTGACTCTTTGTTAGGTGTACTGGCAGGGGGTGGCAGTTTATTCCTGATAGCAGTACTGGGAAGTTTTTTCTTCAAAAAAGAAGCAATGGGGGGAGGGGATATCAAATTAGCCGCAATGACAGGTGCTTTTTTGGGATGGCAATCTACTCTGCTGGCGCTCTTTTTGGGATTTTTTATTGGCTCTGTTACCGGCATAATCATATTAATGAGGAATAAAAATAAGCTATCCGATACTGCTCTTCCCTTTGGTCCATTTATCGCAGTTGGTTCTATCATTACCCTCTTTTTAGGGGAGTTCATTATAAACTGGTATTTTTAAAATTTTTGTAAAAAATTGAAATAGCCAAGATAATATAAAAAAACATTTCTTTATTTATTTTAGCTAAAATTTGTTATAATAGGGAATAACTATATTATAAAGATGTATTTTATAATATACCGATAGATGAGATATTGTTATAATAGTGGTAGCAGATAATAATAGTAACAAAAATTATATTATTAGAAGCAATAATGGATATACCCTCTTAGAACTAATTGTCGTAATAAGTATTATTTCAGCACTTTTATTAATGTCATTTAAAGGTCTTTTAATTATTAAACAAAATTATGACCTTAATGTGGCAGCCCACCAGTTAGAAGCAACACTAAAAGATTGCCAGGGGAGAGCTATGTATACTGGTGGATACTATAAAATAGATTTTTACCCATCTTTAAATCGATACCGGGTATATCACGAGAGTGTATTGATTGAAGATGTTCAGCTGGAAGATATAAATTTGCATTACACAAATTTTACGGATAATAAGGTCTATTTTTATAAAACAGGGACACCCAGCATGGGTGGCACAGTAACCTTGAAAACCAAAAGCGGCAGAACGCTGTATGTGATAATGACCCCGGTGACTGCCCGAACCAGAGTCAGCACCAAACCGCCGGATAACTGGTAAATTATAGATGCGTTAGAATTGCACTGACCCGTATGGGTACCTATATGGTATATTGTACAACGGAAAGATTGCGGGCAACAGTGTATGAAAATACAGTATAATGTAAAAGGCAAAGAAAAGGCAAAAAGGTGGGGATAAATGGATGAGACTGCCACGGCGGCTAAAAAGTTGTCTCCCAGTGACCAGACAGGGAAATGGTGCGGGTGTTCTCGTTATGTGTTTAACGTATCGAGTATTGTGTTTTGTAAAAAGCTTGCAAGCAAAAACTTCAAACAGGTATTAATTAAAGACTGAAAATTTTACCTCTCGGGAGTGTTACTACATAAAAATAAATAGAGGTGAATTGACTAATGGTAAAAATAAAGAGTTTCTATAAAAATCAGAATGGATTCTCCATAATTGAGCTTATGGTTGCTCTCGCTATTCTGGCAATATTTGCTATTGGAATAGTTTCTGCCTTTTCAGGTTCTTTTCAGGCAATGGCTGATTCTAAATATCGGACTGTGGCTACCAATCTTGCCCAGAAAAAATTGGAAGAGGTAAAAAACTCTGTTGGTATTCTTTACCCTTATTATAGCAAGGTTGTCGATCCAATTGATGGGATGGAATACACTACTATAGTAGTAACTGAAACCAAGGAGGAGAATTTGGAGCAAGTTACCGCAACAGTAAGCTGGTATGATAGAAAAGGGGTGCAAAAAGATGTTCGGCTGGTTACCATGGTTTACAATTTAAAGACTTATGTCGGTGAGAATCCGGAAGTTGGGAAAATCGAAATATCTGCTGACCCCAATTCCCTTACCTGTTGCCTTCCTGATGAAGTATCTACAATATCTGCAGATGTGTTTGACAAAGATGGTGAACGAATGGTTCCCAGCGGTACGCCGGTTGGTTTCAAGTTAATAAGCGGAGGTTCGCTTTCTAAAGAATTTGGCCTGACTGATTCCGTAGGGAGAGCCACTACAGAGTTGACAGTAAGCGGTTATGGCCCAGCAGAGGTGCAGGCAAATTCTGGTATAACATACAGCAAGGTCTTAAAAGTATCTTGTGACCCAATTCTTCATGATATGACCATTGCTGCCATTCCTTCTACCGTGACTCCCTTTAACAGCAATGAACCGGGCGCTGGTGGCATTTCGAAAATTACCGTATCGGTTATCGACAGCTGCGGAAACAGCGTGTCTGCTAGTAATACAGGGGAAGTAACTGTTACCTTTAATACCGATCATGGTTATTTTGATAATTCTCCAGGAACAAAAACAAAAGATGTTACCACCGTAAATGGAGAAGCTACTATTGACTTATATATGACCAAAAGCGGGGAGACCGCGACTGTCACCGCTATTGTAGCCATTAGTGAGGATGACCAATTAAGTAAAAGTACCGAAGTATTTTGTTCTGAATACAGCATAGAGCTCATTTCTCAATATGACACTATTTATCCTGTGGGAGGTAACCCGGCCTCTTCTTTGATAACTGCCACACTGAAACAATCTGGGGGTATTCCTGTTGAAGGTCAAAATATAACCTTTCATACCGACTTTGGCACTCTAACTCCTGTTTCTGAAATTACTAATTCGGATGGCAAGGCTTCTGTTAGTTTATCCAGTCAGACTGGAGGTGAGGTAGCTACTGTAAGCGCAACTTTTATTGTTCCTGATTCCGGTGGCAAAACAATCTCAGCTATTGTTAAAGTAAAGATTACTCAATATAAATTGAGTATTTCGGCTGAGCCTAAAGTCGTTTTGTTTAATAAATCTTCCCTTATCACAATAACTTTGACCGATTATCAGGATAATCCCTTAGATAACTACAGAGTAGACTTTATTACTACAAAAGGCACGCTTACCAATTATTCTGCCTATACTCAGGATGGCGGGAAAACTGAAACTACCTTATCAGGTTTACAAGTAAGTGAAACAGCAGAAGTTACTGCTACCATTGGCTTGATAAGTGAAACAGTTTCAGTAACCTGCACTGAATTTTATATAGAACTTACAGCTTCGCCAACTGAAATTTTTGCTAATGGATCTTCTACAATAACAGCTATTTTGAAAAATTATAATGGCACTCTACTGGGTGGCAAAAAGATCACCTTTACTACAAATTATGGTAATTTTGAAAATAATTCCCAGTCTATAGAAAAAATGACTGGAAACACTCAATCTACGAGGGGTAAAGCAGAAGTTACCCTTAAATCATTAACAGTTGGCACTACAGCTACAATTACTGCAATTAGTGAAGATGGCGCAGAAGCAACTGTTTATGTCAGTTGTAGTATTAATTACCCTAAATTGGAAGGAACCAATACCAGTACCAGCAGCGGGACAGGTAATAAAAGTCCGTACAGCCATACTATAAAATTGCCTGATAATATTAGAACAGGCGAATTATTGATAGTTATCTTCTTTGCTGACGGTACAGGCGGAAATCCCAATATAGCAGAAGCAGGTTGGGAGCGCATTGGTAATTCCTCTTATAGCGGGCATAGCGGTGCGGTATTTTCTAAAGTTGCTGATAGTAATTCTGGAACAAATAAAACTGTTACCGGAACTACTTCTGCAAAAGTAGCTACTGCCCATGTATCCTTAAGAATTAGCAATTGGAATAGATATGTTATCTCAAGTCACGCAACCAACACTAATAACAGCCCTAAACCGCCCTATTTAGCTCCTCCTTGGGGGGCAAGTAAAACTATGTATATTGCAGTAGCAGGGGGCGATTATGGCAGAACGGTTAGTTCCTATCCTTCGGGTTATAGTGAAACTAAACCGAGTATTGTTAGCGGCTCCAGTGGTTGCTGGGCTGCTATGGGGACTAAATATTCTGTAAACCCCAGCGAAGACCCTGGCACATTTAGAATATCAGGCAGTGATGACTGGTCTGCCTGGACGGTAGCCATAGAAGGAAAATAAATTGAAAATCATTATTAATGTTTAGAAATTAATATCAGGAATTTAGAAGTGTTTTTTAAAATGTTAAAAAAGAAAAAAATAGATAAAATAAGATGTTCCGGCGCTACCTTGATCGAATTGATGGTGGTAGTTGTTATTCTCTCTCTTGTTACTTTAGGATTAGTGTCATTCTTTGGGGGTGGTGTTCGCGCCTGGATTTCCGGGCAGAACCAGCTTAAAGCGCAAAGGGAAGCGAGAATGGCAGTTGATCGTATGGTAAAAGAGATAAGGGAAGCAAACTTTATTGAAAATGGAGACAGCAGTAGTATTGAAGTAAATTATCCCAATGCCTTAAAAGGTAAACACGGGGATAGCGTTACTTATCATCTGGATACCGTCAACCATAAGATTATGAGGAATAATAACAGTATTCTAATTGACCATATACCTGCCGATGGGTTTATCATTACCTATTATGATGCTGATGGCAATCCAACGCTCGATTCCTCAGCATCTTCTAAAATAAAAATTAAACTTATAGTTGATGTAGATAATGATGATAAACATGATATTACTATTGAAACCGAAGTTTTTTTAAGGAATTATTGATTCAAACAAAAGTGTATTGCTACCATAATTAATTACTTTATTTTTTAAAGAGTTTATACTATAAGAAGGGGTGTAGAAAATGTATAAAAAAATACTTCTTTATACTTCTAATCAAAAGGGAATGGCTCTGGTAGCCACCTTAATTATCGTTCTGGCAATATCAACATTTGCCATTGCTATGTTGAGTATGACTACCAGCGATATTAAACTTTCCGCTTTGCAGGAAGCTTCCAAAGAAACTTTTTATATAGCTGAAAGCGGAATAGATCGCGCTATTGGATTCCTTGAAGATTTAGGAAATCCTGACTACCAGGTTCCTTTTAATCCTTTTACAGATGACAATGGGGGTTGGCCCAAAATTGGTAGCGGAGAATATCAAGTTTTTATTAAATCCAGCTCACCTTTGAGTTATACTATTATTTCAGAGGGAAGGAAGCCCTGGAATAATGCATCTGGAAAAATTAGTACAAAAATTAAAAGCGAAGTAATATTGGATAACTTTGCTGTTTTTGCCTATTTTTCTGATCAAGAGTTATTTCCAAGTCATATAGACTCAAGTTATGGTGGTACAAAAATATGGTTTTTTGGGGAGGATACCATTGAAGGAAGATTGCATAGCAATGACCGTTTAGCTATGGCTGGTACTCCTACTTTTTATGGAGCAGTAACTTCTGCTTACATAAATAAGGCAACGGGAGACAAATCCTGGGAAAAATATGATTCTAAGACTAATCCTAATTTTTATGGCAAACCACCATATCAGGGAGGAGTAGATAAGATACCTTTGCCTACTTATAGAAACATATCTGAACTGGGTGATCCTAATAGTCTGCAGAGAATTGCGGGTTCACCTGCTTCACAAGATGATGTTAACAAAGAAAGTAATGGAGTTTATATTGCCAATAGCGGTACGCAGGTAACTGATGGAATTTGGGTTAAAGGAAGCGTTGATACCTTATCTTTCGGGGTGGACGACAAAAATAATCCTGAAACCACTATAATTCAAGGTGGGAAAACCACTGTCATTACCACAGTGGAAACCCCTATTACAATTGGGGGAGTTACATATCCTAAAGACACCACCTTAATTAGAGAGAATTCTATAGTAAAAAAATCATTAAATGGCTTTACAAATGGAGTAATCTTTGTCAATGGTGAAATAAAAAGTTTACAAGCTCCAGCTGCTACCAAAGGCGTAAAAGGCAAAGTCACTTTAGCCAGCAACAATCATATAACAATTGGCAGTGATATTTTATATAATACCAGGGTAAATGACCCGAATTGCTTTAAAACAACAGAGGATAATCCTTTTCCTGATATTCCTGATAGTTTAGGTTTAATATCAGAAGGAGATATTAAGATTAAAAAAGCGACTGCTTCTGCTAATCTTGAAATTAACGCCATTATGATGGCTTTAGGTACCTCTTTTTTTTATGAGGGATGGAAAGATACACAAAAAGGAAAGTTGACCGTATACGGCTCATTTATACAAAAACAAAGAGGCCCGGTTGGTATGTTTAGTTCTACCGGAAAATCGTATGGTTATTCCAAAGATTACCATTTTGATACTAGAATGGATGTGAATAATCCTAAATTTGGTCAGGTGTTGCCACCTTACTTCCCAACAACTGGGAAATATATACCACTATATTGGGAAGAAATTCTTTAAATGTAACAAATTTAATTTATTAATGGTGTTAGGATAATGTTTAAAACAAAAAATATTACCTATATCTTATTGATATTGGCCTTTATATCAGTGATAGGATACATGGTTGAACATATTTATAAACAAAATATGGAATATAAGAGGTTATCTGCAGAATTAACTATAAAAGGAAAAACTGGTGAAATCCAGGCAGATGAGCGAAAAACAGAATCGGAATTATCAGGAACAGGAACAAATAGAGGAATTGATGGCACCATAGAAACAGAGTTCAGGGATACTGATATAATAATATACTGATAAATAAAGGTCTAAAAATACCATAAAGTTTGTATTTTGTATCTTTGCTTAAGTAAGATAACTTATTTGTTCGAATTCTTTATA
>JAKPKS010000263.1 GCA_029553585.1 Candidatus Atribacteria bacterium
CCGGTCTTAGTCGGCTCCATCGGTGCTGGTGGCACCACTAAATTAGTCAATCAGGCTATTGTAGCAGTCAATATAGCTATTGTAGCTGAAGCACTTCTTATGGGTAAAAAAGCCGGAGTGGACCCTGAAAGGATCTTTGCTGCTATTAAGGGAGGCTTAGCAGGCAGTCAATGCCTTACTGATAAGGCACCCCGTATGTTCAGTGGAAACTATGACCCTGGTTTTCGTATCAGACTGCATGTCAAAGACCTTACCAATATTCTGGAGACCAGTCATGAACTTCATAATGCCATGCCTTTAACTGCCCAGGTCATGGAGATGATGCAGACCCTGATGGCTGATGGTCATACCGAAGTGGATCATGCTGGATTGGCACTGTTTTATGAGAAAATAAACGGGATTGCCTTAAAGAAGGAGTAATCGGTAATAGTTGAAGGGGGTGAGGCTTAGTAAAGATAAATAACAGGTTAGATTAAATTTCTACTATAAAGTTATCAACTAATATTTTAATAGAAAAATTAGAGAGGTAAAATAATGAAAAATTTAAATAAATACATCTTTTTATTATTAATAATAAGTTTGCTAGTTATATTAGCTGGAGGTCAAAATATTTTTGCTCAAAGTGAAAAGTTGTGGTCCAAGGGTACCCCAGTAGTAACTGTTGGATTTGGAGCAGGTGGGGGAACTGATACTGCAGTGAGACCAATATTAGCTAAGATGGAGGAATATCTGGGAGAAACAGTTAATGTAGTTAATATGGAAGGTGCATCCAGCGCAGTAGCTGCGGAACATGTACTTTCTCAACCAGCCGATGGATATAATATGTTTGCTACTGGTTCCGGTCCACTTTCTGGTTTCCGGGTAATGGGTACCAGTAATACTTCATGGCGAGACTGGATTTCTTGGCATCCTTTTAATGGACCAGCTGCTTTACTGGTTAAAGACAATTCTCATATCCAAACATTTGAAGAAGCGATGAAAGCGATTAAAGAAGAAGATTTAAACTTTGGTATCTCAGGTTTTGGTGTGGGTCCCCATGTTCTTATCGAAGCAATATTTCAAATAGCGGGGATTCCTTCTCCCAACTATGTAACAGCTGGATCCTGCCGAAATGCAGCTGTTGCTTTATATGCAGGAGAAGTAGATATAGCTATGTGTACCTTTTCATCTGCTGTTGATTTCGTGAAAGCCGGTCAATTAAAGGCGCTGGTTGTCACAACTGCTGACCCGTATCCTGTTGATGATATTATTATTCCTTCTATTACCGATTTACTAGAGGGTAGTGAAAATGTACCGTTACTTTCTGAAACCTGGCCTGTTTTAATTAGAAGAGAAGCACCACAGAATATTATTGACAAGTTAAATGAAGCTTTCTTATGGGCGATTGAACAGCCCGAAATTAAGGAATTTGCTGACACTAAAGCTCTTAATATTGTAGGTTATTATGGTGAGGAAGCAGATAAATTCTTATCCTTCTCTGAAGCAGGATACTCCTGGGCTCTCTATGATAGTGGATTAGCAGAAAAATCACCAGAAGGTTTTGCTATTCCTAAATTAGCAGACTGGGATTGGGAAAAAGAGAAAAACTTCTAAAATAAGAGAAATTATCTTTACTGAGAGAAGGGATTTCAAATCCCTTCTCTCCTTGTTAGTTTATTTTGCTTAGGATGGATAAATGATATGGGAAAAATGGATAAAATGGCTGCTGCTGATCTTATGATGGGTTTATTTTTAATTGTATTTGGTGGAGTGGCTATTTGGGCTTCCTTAAATATGAAAGTTTATAAGACCTTTTTAGATGCGCCCGGATTTTTTCCTTTTATTCTGGGAATAATTTTTATATTTTTAGGAAGCATAATGACTTTGTCATCCTGGCGCAGAAAAGGCTATGAACAAATCATGTCAGGTCTTGAAAAATTTAAGTTTACCCATCTCTTTCATAATGTTCAGGTTCGTAGAGTAATGACTTTAATAGTCTTCATGGTTATTTATATTTTTATCTTAATTGATAGAATTCACTTTACCATAGCAACAACTTTATATCTTTTTTTTACACTTTACTATTTAAAATCAGCAAACATTACAAAGATAATAATTATTTCTATTACAACTTCTTTCTTAATAAGTGCCTTTTTTACCAGATTTTTCCACATACCTTTACCATAAGTTTACTAAGGGAAAAGAGGAGAATTAAATAATGCTTGACTCATTTTTGCATCAGGCAGATATGTTTTTCCATGCTTTTTCAGCTCAACTCTACTTAACGAATATTTTAGTTTTAGCTTCTGCCACATTTATGGGTATTATTGTGGGGGCAATCCCAGGTTTGACAGCTACCATGGCTTTAGCCTTGCTTATTAATTTGAGTTATGGCATGCAATTTGATTTAGCTATTTCCTTTTTACTGGGGGTTTATGTGGGGGCTATAATGGGTGGTTGTTATTCTGCTATTATGATGAATATTCCTGGTACACCTGCTGCTGCAGCTACCGCCATAGACGGATTTATCCTAGCCAAAAAAGGGAAAGGAGGATTAGCAATAGGAACTGGTGTTATTTCTTCTTTTATTGGTATGTTAATAAGTATAGCCTGCCTTATTTTTTTTACTCCTTTTGTATATAAGATTGCTTTAAAATTCGGCCAGTGGGAGTATTTTCTATTGGCTGTATTTGGTGTTATGATATGTGGTAATCTATCTACTGGAAAAGATCCAGTAAAGGGATGGGTGGTAGGTTTTTTGGGATTTTTCACTGCTATGATTGGTTTGGACAAAGTCTATGCCTACCCTAGATTTACCCTTGGATTGTTACAATTAAAAGGTGGAATATCTCTTATCCCTGCCTTGATTGGAGTTTTTGGTATTTCAGAAATTCTAATTGTTTTAGAACAGGAAGTTCCCTATAAAATTTTGGGTAAAGTTACCAAGGTTTTACCTAGCTGGAAAACTATTTGCTCACTTATTCCTACTACAATACGTTCGGGAATTATTGGTGTAGGCATTGGGGCAGTACCGGGGGCAGGAGAAGATATTGCTGCCTGGGTAGCTTATGATGTGGGTAAAAGAAGTTCCAAACAGGGAGAAAAATTTGGTACCGGGCATCTGGAGGGAGTAGCTGCCGCTGAAACGGCCAATAATGCATGTATAGGCGGAGCCATGATTCCTCTACTGACCCTGGCAGTACCAGGGAGTCCACCTGCTGCTATGTTTCTAGCAGCTATCTGGCTTCACGGCGTTCAACCCGGTCCAATGTTGCCCATTGAACATCCGGGATTTCTTTATGAAGTTGCCATTTCTCTTTTGATAGCAACATTCTTTATGCTAATATGGGGGCTAATAATTGCCAAACCTATTGCTACATTATTAAAATTGAGAAGAGAAATTTTGATGCCCCTCGTTTTGCCCCTTACGGTAATTGGTGCTTATGCTGGAGGGGTAAGGATTTTTGATATCAAAGTTACCTTTTTCTTTGGTATTTTAGGTTATATTCTACGTAAACTAGACTATCCTATGGCACCACTGGTTCTGGGAATTATTTTAGGACCTCTGGCTGATATCAGTTTCCGTCAAGCAATGATGCAGAGCCGTGGAAGTCTGATACCTCTATTAGGGAGACCGGTGGGGATAGTTTTATTGATTGCCATTGTGTTAATTGCCTACAGCGGTTTCCGCAGAACAATTGAGTATTCTAGAAAACATGCTTAGATAAACGCTGAAACGATACAAGAAGGAAAATGATAAATATGGATAGGTTAGCTAAAAAAATTGCTATCATTACCGGAGCAGCTGGAGGTATTGGTTCTGCTATTTCCTTACGATTTGCCCAGGAAGGAGCAGTAGTATTGCTGTGTGATTTAGAAAATTCATCTGGCAAGGATTTGGAGAATAAAATTAGACAAAATGGCGGAAAGGCTGAATTTTTCCCCATGGATGTTGCCTTAGAAAAAAACTGGAAGAAGCTGACCTCTCATGTAATTGAATCACATCAGCGATTAGATATTTTAATAAATAAT
>JAKPKS010000264.1 GCA_029553585.1 Candidatus Atribacteria bacterium
CCGGTCTTAATCTTTGATGAGCCTACCGTGGGGCTGGATGTTATCACTGCCCGAATAGTTCTGGATTATATTAAAGAATTTAAGAACCAGGGAAAATGTATTATCTTTTCTACCCATCAGATGCGGGAAGCAGAGAAATTATGTGACCAGATTGCCATTATTCACGAAGGAAAAATCCTCTCTACCGGCAGTCTGGCAGATTTACAGCAAAGGTTCCAGGAAAAGGATTTAGAAGAAATATTTTTCAAACTGGTACCGGTGAAAGTAGAGGATAAATTATGAACTGGAATAATACTCGTTTGATATACCTAAAAGAAATACAGGGTGCCATTCGAGACCGCAGAACCCTGATCAGTATGATTGTGATACCACTTATTTTTTACCCTCTCCTTTTCCTGGTTATTGGTTATTTTTCAGTATTAGGGCAGAAAAACTCAGAGGCCCAGCCCTCAGCTATTAGTATCATAGGGGCAGAGAACGCAACACAGCTGGTTACCTTATTAAAGCAAGATAAGGATATAGAAATAATCTCTTCTGAGTCTGAGGCAAATCCGGAACATGAGCTGATGGAAGGCAGCATTCACCTGACTATTCAGATTCCTGATATGGTGGAGGAAAATTATGCCGGTGAAAGTAAAACCACCCCTAAACCTATTATTATTGAATATGATTCTACCGCCCAACGTTCCCAGACAGCCAGAAAGAGGGTATTGGCTCTTCTGGAACATTATCGGGAGGGTTTAATCCGGGTTAGGTTAAACAAAATCGGTCTTGAGAGTGATTTCCTGGAGCCTTTCCAGGAGCAATGGCTGGATTTAGCCCCACAGGAGAAAAAGGTGGGCTTTCTGTTAGGGTCCATCCTGCCTCATTTTATAATTATACTTATCTTTGTGGGAGCTATGCATTCCGCAGTTGATATTACCGCCGGGGAGAAAGAACGGGGCACTATGGCAACTCTGCTGGTCAGTCAGCTCAGTCGGTTGGAGATTGTTTTAGGAAAATATTTTTCGGTCATGACTATCTCTGCCGTAAGTATGTTTTTGGGGCTGATAGGACTCAGTATTGCACTTTTAGTTCCTGCCCTTCTACTGGGTGAAACTTTCCTGGCAGGGGTACATTTCTCAACTACAATATTTTTCCTATTTTTGCTTACTTTGATTCCACTGGTGGG
>JAKPKS010000265.1 GCA_029553585.1 Candidatus Atribacteria bacterium
TTTAATATAACAACTAAACTTCTCTCAGCTTCATAATAAGAGTAGAAGAAAACCAGTAAATACACTAACAGAAAGGCAGGTAGTATTTATGAAAATAAAGCAGAAAATAGCCATTATTGGAGTTGGGAAAATGGGTAATACTATGATAGACAGTTTGCTTAGAAATCAGGTAGTTAATTCTAATCAAATTTATGGTACTACCTTCCGCATGGATAATGCCAAAAAAATCGAGGAAAAATTCCAAATTAAGAGTGATACCGATAACCTGCAGGCTGCTGCCCAAAGTGATATAATTTTGTTGGCGGTAAAGCCACAGATAATTCCCCAGGTATTAAGACAGGTTGATCCTGTTTTAAATAAAGGTAAATTAGTGATTTCTATTGCTGCCGCAATTAGTACCAGGTTTATTGAAAAACAGATTAATAAAGAAATTCCGGTTATAAGGGCCATGCCCAATATCGCATCTCTGGTAAATGAAGGTATGACTGTACTATGTCCTGGACAATTTGTGGATGATGAGCAACTTGAAATAACACTAAATATATTTAGTTCTATTGGCAAAGTTGAAATTATTCATCGTGAAGAATTAATGGATGTGGTGACTGCTCTTTCCGGTAGTGGGCCCGCTTATAGTTATATGATGATTGAGTCTCTCACAGATGGTGGGGTTAGAATGGGACTTTCCAGAGAGTTAGCCAGGAAATTGGCTGCCCAATCAGTTTTAGGAGGAGCTAAAATGGTTTTAAAAACAGGTCTCCATCCTGCTCTGTTGAAAGATGAAGTTACCACTCCCGCCGGGGTCACTATAGATGGTCTAATGGAACTGGAAGATGGTGGATTCAGGGTAGCTTTGATAAAAGCCATTGACCATGCTACTCAAAAATCTAAGCAGATTTCAAAATAATTGTTTCTCAAATGAATAATTATTCTATAATTAAAGAATATCGTAGATACTGTGTAAGTAGATACTGTGTAAAGAGAGGTATAAAATTATGCAGATTGCTAAACGTATGAATCTTTTAGGTACCGAAACAGCCTTTGAGGTTCTTGCTGAGGTGAACAAATTAAAGGCTACTGGCAAAGATATTATCAGCTTTGCTATTGGCGAACCGGATTTTAATACTCCGTCTAACATTATTAGGGCAGGAATTAAATCCTTACAGGAAGGATATACTCACTATGGACCATCGGTAGGGTTGCTGCCATTTCGGGAGAGTATCGCTCGCTATGTTTCCCGCACCAGAGGTATTAAGGTGGAACCAGAGGAGGTAGTGGTAACCCCTGGTGCCAAACCTATGATTTTTTTCAGTATATTAGCCTGTATCAATGAAGGGGATGAGGTAATATATCCCAATCCTGGTTTTCCAACTTATGAATCGGTAATTAACTTTGTGGGTGCCCAGTCTATTCCCCTGCCCTTACTGGAAGAGAAAGATTTTAGATTTGATGTGAAAATACTTAGGGAAAAAATCTCAGAGCGTACCAGAATGATTATCATTAATTCCCCCCAAAACCCAACCGGAGGAATCCTGACTGAAGCTGATTTAAAAGAAATTGCCTCTCTGGCTATATCAAACAATATCTGGGTTTTATCTGATGAAATCTATTGTCATATGGTTTATGATGGAAACTTCAGAAGTATTATTTCTTTACCTGGAATGAAAGAGAGGACTATTTTGCTGGACGGCTTTTCCAAGACTTATGCCATGACCGGTTGGCGGTTAGGTTTTGGAGTTATGGATAGTGAGTTGGCTGCAAATTTTACCCGTCTGGCCACCAATTCAGTTTCCTGTACTGCTACCTTTACTCAAATGGCGGGACTGGAAGGACTGGAAGGTTCTCAAAAAGAATCACAGGAGATGATAAGAGAGTTTAAAACACGACGGGATATGATAGTAGAATTATTGAATGACATTAAAGGCATTTCCTGTAAAAAACCAGGTGGCGCTTTCTATGTCTATCCCAATGTCACTGAGGTTTGTCGAAAATTAAAACTTAAAGATTCTAAGGAACTTCAGCACTATTTATTATATGAGGCCGGAGTTGCCGTATTAGCGGGAACCTGTTTCGGTAGCAAAAATCAGGAAGAAACCCAAGAGTATATCAGGCTCTCTTATGCTGCCTCTCGGGAAAATATCAGAGAAGGTCTGAGACGAATCAAAGAAGCGGTGGAGAAATAAAATTTATTTAGAATGGTTAATGGCCTGGCCTTTTATGAGAGGAATGGATAATGCCCCTACATTGCTTTATTGATACCAAAATTGAGAAAGATAAATAGAGAGGATAGAATAGGGCTTAAGAAAAACTTTTATCAAAGAGTACACAGAAGAGCATTCCCTCATCCAGATTAATCTCTAATTCATCCGCTATAATTACATTACTGAGGCTGTAGTCAGTGAATTTTAGATTATTTTGGCAAAACTGGTACTGTGCCCCTTTCATAGAAAAATTTTTTATGCTACCTAAGGGAAAGAGAGAAAATCTTCTGCCTTTGAGATTTCGCAGAGTAGTTTTTTTCTTAATGGGAAAAATAAGAGAATTGGAAGTTACAATTTTTAGCTCAATATCAGATTTATCATTACGGAAAAGGTTGATAATCGCAGCATAGCTATGGTCAAAATAAGTTCCGGTAACCGCCAAAAGTATGATTTCCCGGGGATTCATACTAATAGCTTTTTTAATACTTAATTCTAAATCACTGTAATCTTTTTTAGCCGAGAATTTTTCAATCGGAGTTCGGTCAAATTGCTCTAAGAGATTAGTTGAAACACTATCTAAATCGCCCATAATGAGGTCAGGAACTATATCTAATTTGTGGAGCAGGGACAAACCATTGTCAGCAGCAATAATAAAATCTGCCCTCTGACAGTAAGATAGAACTTTTTCTCTTTGCCAATCCTCTCCATTGCCCACAATTACAATTTTTTGGCCTGATTTTATCATAAAGGTTAACCTGACAAATCTAATTTGATTATTCCAATAGTAATATAATTGGCTATCTTTTTCAAATAGTTCGGCAAATTTCTTTACAAAAACGGCCAGAATGTTATAATATAAGTAAAATATATTTTATATAGGCCTGTTTCTATCTTAATACTTATTTAAGTTTGTAAAAATAATACCTAATGATAGAAAGTTACTGGGGGAGCTATTTGCTGAGAGAAAGCATTTTGCTTTGACCCTTGAACCTGACCTAGGTAATACTAGCGGAGGGAAGTAACTCGAATTTCGAGCACAATTAAATCAATCGCTATTACCGAATGTTCAGGTAATAGCGATTTTTTTTGGAGGTTAAATATGTCTAAAATAACTATTGGATTCCAAATACTGCCCTATGTTGCTGAAGATAGGCTTTATGAGGTGGTGGATAAAGTAATCTCTTATATAGCGTCTAAGGGTATCAGGTATGAAGTTGGTGCAACAGAAACTACTATGGAGGGTGAATTTGATGAGTTGATGGATATCGTGAAAAAATCACTGGAAATTTGTACCGAACAAGGGGCAAGTCGGGTAATATCATTGGTAAAGATCGATTATAAGAAAACAGGTGTGACCATTGAGGAAAAAGTGGGAAAATATAGGAAATAGAGCTGTCCCTATCTTGTTTTTCACTCTTTTAGTGATTATCTGGCAGTTTATTGTGGATAGTGGTATTATAGCCCGCTATATTTTACCTTCGCCCTGGGATGTAGTAGTAGTTAGTATCAGGATTCTGCCGGAATTAAAAGACCATATCTATACTACTTTACAGGAAGCCTTAACCGGATTTATGATAGCTATTCTGTTTTCAGTGACCCTGGCTATATTAATGGACAACTTTACTCTGGTTAAGAAAGCGGTACAACCATTACTGGTGGTATCACAGACTATTCCCATTATGGTTCTGGCTCCGCTTTTTGCTATGTGGTTTGGCTTTGGCCTGCTTCCCAAAATTATGGTGGTGATATTGGTCTGTTTTTTCCCCATAGTGGTAAGTCTGCTGGAGGGCTTGAATACACTTGACTCTGATCTCCTGAATCTAATGAAATCAATGAAGGCCAGTCGCTGGCAAATGTTTTACCTTGCTAAATTTCCCTCTTCTTTGCCTAATTTTTTTTCTGGTCTGAAAATTGCCGCTACCTATAGCATTATTGGCGCGATAATAGGAGAATGGATGGGAGGGAAGTCCGGATTAGGGGTTTATATGACCAGGGTGAGGCAATCTTTTGCCCTGGATAAGGTATTTGCCACTATCCTGATTATCATATTTTTAAGCATAATACTTTTTAAAATAATTGAGCTGATTCAATTTCTGCTCATGCCCTGGAGAAGAGCTATAAGTAAATAAAATGAGGTGATACAAAATGAGGGTATACTACAAATTAAAAAAAATTAATTCTATCTTTCTTTTTTTAACCTGTATGCTGTGCATACTATTCAATTGCTCACTGTTCTCTCTATCACAAGAGTCACTGAGAGAAGTTACCGTGTTACTGGAGTGGGTTCCCAATACCAACCACACCGGTATCTATGTTGCTCTGGAAAAAGGTTTTTACCGGGAGGAAGGGTTGAAGGTAAATGTTGTTCAACCTGAAGAGGGTGGTGCTGCGCCATTCATTGCCGCTGGACAGGGGGAATTCGGTTTCAGCCATCAGGAACAGGTTACCTTTGCCCGTACTGCAGATGAACCACTACCGGTGGTAGCGGTAGCTGCCATTCTGCAGCACAATACCTCCGGTTTTGCCTCACCGGTAGAAAAAAGAATTAAACATCCTCGAGATTTTGAAGGTAAAAAATATGGCGGCTGGGGCTCTCCGATTGAGGAGGCAACCATCAAGGCCTTAATGGAACGTGATGGGGCAGATTTTAGCAAAACTGAGATCATTACTATCGGTGCCATAGACTTTTTTGCTGCAGTACAGAAATACGTCGACTATACCTGGATTTATTATGGCTGGGATGGGGTAGCCTCTGAGGTGAATGATTTTCCTATAAACTTTATCTTTTTGCAGGATTATGCCCCTGAGTTAGACCTCTATACCCCGGTAATAATTGTCAGTGAACAGTTGAGGGTAAGCGAGCCGGAACTAATCAGAAAATTTTTAAGGGCTACGGAAAAGGGATACCAATTTTCCATAGAAAATCCCGAATTAGCAGTTCAGGATTTGCTGAAAAATGCTCCAGAAATTAACCGGGAGATAGCAATAGCCAGTCAGGAGTATTTAGCCCAAGAATATCAGGCTGATGCCCCTTACTGGGGTGTAATGGAGGTAGAACGCTGGGAGAACTATGCCCGCTGGTTATACCAAAGAGGCTTAATTGACAGAATGCTCGATGCAGAGGCAGCTTTTGATAATTCTTTTTTGCCGGGAAAGGGGAATTAAGATTAAACTGAGAGTCAGTTATTTTAAACAAAAATATGAAGGAATGCCTATTATTGAGGATATCTCTTTCTATTTACAGGAAAATGAGTTTGTAACTTTAATTGGACCCAGTGGTTGTGGTAAGAGTACTATCTTCAATATGATAGCAGGTGTAGTACCAATAGATGAGGGTAAAGTCTATATAGATGGTGAAGACCGTACCGGAAAGACCGGTCAGGTCAGCTATATGTACCAGAAGGATCTCTTATTACCCTGGAAAAAGGTGATTGACAATACTGCCCTGCCATTGATCATTAAAGGTGATACTAAAAAGAAAGCCAGAGAGAGGGTAGTGTCTTATTTTCCACTCTTTGGCTTAGAGGGATTTCAATATAAGTACCCTTCTCAGTTATCAGGGGGAATGAGACAGAGGGCAGCTCTATTGAGGACCTATATGTTTTCCAGAGATATTGTCTTGCTGGATGAACCATTTGGTGGCCTTGATGCTATAACACGTTCTATGATGCAATCCTGGCTGTTAGGGGTAGCAGAAAAGATCAAAGCCTCTATTCTATTTGTGACCCATGATATTGAAGAGGCGATTTATCTTTCTGACCGAATCTATGTACTGACTGAAAGGCCAGCCCGCATCAGAGAAGAGGTTGCTATTCGTTTACCCAAACCCAGGACAAGGGAAGTGGTAACCTCTTCCCGTTTTAACCAGATTAAAAGACATATCTTGTTGAATTTATCCTGGAAGGAGAGGAGCAGTTGACTATATTTGATGAGGAAGCAGAACATTATGATAAATGGTATGAAACCAAAATGGGAGCCCATGCCGATAAAGTAGAGACCGAATGTGCTTTCCGTCTCTTTAAAGTAGAGCCTGGGATGAGAATCCTGGATGTGGGGTGTGGAACAGGTAATTTTAGTCTGAAGCTGGCACAACAGGGTGCTTTGGTAACCGGGGTTGATTCCTCCCGGGAGATGTTGGAGGTGGCTCGTAAAAAAGCAAAACAGAAAAAATTAGATATCATATACAAGGAAATGGATGCACAAAAATTAGGGTTTTCCGATGATAATTTCGATGCTGTTTTATCGATGGCTGCCCTCGAATTTGTTTCTGACTACCTTAAAATGATTTCTGAGATGTTCCGGGTTTGCAAAAAAGGAGGTTCTATTCTGGTCGGCACCATCAACAGGGATAGTGCCTGGGGCAAATTATACCAGCAGGTAGGATACCAGGAGCCAACGAGTGTCTTCAGGCATGCTCATTTGAGAACTCCTGCTGAGTTAAGAAAGGTTAATAGCGAGGCTTTAGTAGAGATAAAAGAATGTCTTTTTATACCACCTGATTTATCTGAAGCAGATATTAATTTAGCTCAAGAAGAAAAATATTCCAGATATACATCTGGTGGGTTTTTCTGTGCACTCTGGAAAAAATTGTAAAATGAAATGGTCAGAAAGTTTTCTATCCTATTTCCGTTGTCTTACAATTAATAGTCTATTATTTGAATAGAAAATATTGTATTATTATATTACCGTAATAAAATCCGAAGTGATTAAAAAAGAGAGGAAGATAAAATGAAAATTACCGGGAATATATTAATTGGTATTATTCTTTTGATAATGGGTTTTGTTCTTCTGGCGGCTAATTTTATGGGGATAAAAGTGAATTTATTTCGATTATTTCCTGGTACCGCACTTGTGATCCTAGGTATTGTAATTTTATTCGGCCATTTTGGGGGACATCATGAAGTTTTTTTTGACCGCAGAAAGGTCGACCTAAATGAACCTTTTGGGGAAAAGAGCATAATTTTTGCAGAGGGAACAATAGACCTTAATGATTTAAATTCAGTAAAGCTGGGACAGAAGATCAAGATTAATGTTGTTTTTGGCTCAGGCAGGTTAATACTTAACCCCGGAATACCCACCGTGGTTCAGGCCAGTTCCGCATTCAGCAGTCTACAATTACCCGGACAGTCGGTAAATTTTCTGGGTTCCACAGAATACAGAACAGGGGAGATTAAAACTGGTGAGCCATATCTGGATATTGAGGCAAATGTTGTTTTTGGCCATCTGAAGGTAATCAAACCTTGACAATCGTACATCATACAGGATGGGGTAAGTTTGGATTCCAAGCAAATAATAGAAAAAACAGAAGAATTTGTGCAAGACTATTTCTGCCAGGAAGCTACCGGGCATGATTGGTGGCATACCCATAGAGTAAGGGTATTAGCCTTGAAGATAGCCAGGGAAGAAGGGGCAGACAGTTTCATTACAGAAATGGCTGCATTGCTGCATGATGTTGGTGATTATAAGTTTTTTGCCGGTGATACTCAAAAAGGGCAGGAGAAAGTTGCCCGATATTTGCACTCTTTGCCGCTTGATTCCTCCCTTATCCAAAAGATACTCGATATTACCAATAATATTTCCTTTATGAAGACCTTAGCCACTGATGGTAACTTTGGGGTGGGAGATAAGGGTCTGGAGTTTTGTGTGGTAAGTGATGCCGATAAACTTGACGCCCTGGGGGCAATTGGTATTGCCCGGGTTTTTACCTATGGCGGGTATTACCACCGTCCTATCTATGACCCCGATATTCCCCCTAACCCAAATATGTCCCAGGAAGAATATAAAACTACTGAAGGCCCTTCCCTGAATCATTTTTATGAGAAACTGCTTAAACTAAAGGGTATGATCTATACCTCTTCTGGTAAGAAACTTGCAGAGGGCAGACATAACTTTCTAATGGAATATCTCAAACGTTTTTACCAGGAGTGGAAAGGAGAAAAATAAGGAGATATTTTTGGTAGCAGAAATAGAATTAGTTTATGAGACTGAACATCTGAAAATCTATCCCTATCATCAGCAAGATTTTAAAGACCTCTCCTCACTATTATCCAATCCTTTGATTAATAATGCACTGGGAATGCCAGAATTTTCCAGTAATTTTTCAAAAGTAAAAAATTTTTTAAATCAGATATACCGGCAAAAAAATAACAATTACCGGTGGTTATTATATTCAATCTATCAGAAAAATGATAATCGGCTGATCGGCGGTTGTGGCTTCAAAGTAGACCTGATAGATAACATTGCCGAGATATTTTTTATGCTCTATCCCGAGGAGTGGGGTAAGGGTTTTATGACAGAGGCTTTATATCCCTTGCTGAATATTATTCACCATAGCTTTTCTTTAAAAGAGGTTCAGGCTTTAATTTTCCAGGATAATATCAGGGCTAAAAGAGTCGTTGAAAAGCTCGGTTTTACATATTGTCAAACAGCTGCTTATAATGAACGCCTTAAGCGAAACATACCGGTACAAAAATGGATTTTAAAATTAAAATAAATATATTTAGTTGTATTCAAAACACCTTTTATGGAGTTCATACTTAATTGTAATCAACAATTTACCAGCTTGACAAAATAAAATAAAAGGGATAAAATTTAGTTAGACTGTCTTTATCCACACGAATCAAGCTCTTTTTCTTAATCAAACTTGGAAAGGAGGTAGATTTGTCCAACTTGGATGAAATAAAATAGGTTTCATTGCAAGTTATTTCCCTTATGTTTTTATACTAAACTGATAGGCTTTCCTTATAATAACACCAACTAAAGATGTTTATTATTACCGCAATCATACCATTAACTTCTTGTATATATTTGCTATGTTTTTACACACAAGATTTGTCCAATATTGCTGTTGTATAGAATAATTAAGAACAAATCTTTTTTAAACAACCTAATCGCTACTGACCAGTTTTATCTAATAACTCATTACTAAAAACTGTTGGGTAAAACGTAAACAAGGTAAATATACAACTCTTAGAATAGATGTTCCATTATACTTTCAGTAAAGAATCAAAATAGCTTTATATTGATTGGTTAATACACACTAAGAATTTAATTTGGAATTAAAATAGCTTTTTAATTAGACAAATAATTTTAAAAAATAAAAAGGAGGATTTTGAAATGTTAAGAGCAAAATTTACTGGTAATCGTTGTATTTTTTTACTTTTGGTGATCATTTTGACGGTGTTTTGTTCGGGAATTGGTTATGCCGTAGAGGAACCAGCTGTTCCTACCCTGGAAACTCCATTAATTGTTACTACCTGTGGACAGAGCCCCGGTGCACTTATGATCTGGGTTTTATGCAAACAGATTAAACTACCCTGTCAAAGAGAGGATTTGTTAAAAGCAGAAGACCTAAAAGCTAAGGCCGAAGAGGGAGACCCCTACAAAACTTTAATTATTACCACAGGAACCAGTATGAAAGGAATGGGAGCTGCGGGGGTAGATATTGATTTTGAATTAGCCAGAATTAAAAGCGTTATCGAAGAGGCCAAAGAAGAAGGGATAGTTATTGTGGGTGCACATATTGAAGGTATGGCTCGCAGGGTAGATTCCACAGATGCTGCCTCTATTGAGCTTGTTATTCCACAATCCAATCTCCTTCTGATTAGAGAAGATAGCAATGAAGATAGTTATTTTACTAAAGCCGCAGAAAATCTCTCTGTTCCCATCATTACTTTTAAAGAAACCTTAAACCTGGTTGATGTTTTTAAAGAATTATTTGCCATGCAGGAATAAATAAAAGATATATGTATCTGTAGTTTTTACTGACTTTTTTCTATATATTATAATTTTATAATTTTTCATGATACATAATAGAAGGGAGAAGTACAATGTTCCTACATGCCGGTATGATACTGGTTGTTATAGCAATAGCTTTTACCATTGCCCGACTATTTAAGTTATCCATTGAACTTTCGATGTTTGTAGCCGCCCTTGCGGGAGGATTAGCTCATGGTGCTGGTATTCCCATCAGGCATATTGTAGAGGGAGCCTTTACTTACTATGATGTTTGTTTAATATTTATTACAGCAACTTTTTTTATGAACCTGCTCAAGGAGGCAGGAGGGGTAACATACATAATCAGAAGTATTGTTACAACTTTTCATCAACAACGTTTTATCTGTCTTTTCCTACTTACCTTAGTTCTTTTAATCCCCGGAGCTTTAACCGGTTCTGGTGCAGTAACTGTATTAGTCGCGGGGACTTTAGTTGGTACTGTACTGGTTTATATGGGGATATCAGAAACCAGAGTTGCTGCCATTATTTTTCTTTGTGCTGCTATGAGTGCGGCAGCTCCACCTATAAATCTATGGGCTATGATGACTGCTGCTGGCTCTAATATGCCCTATGTCGGATTTATGAGGCCATTACTTGTTATCTCTGTTTTTGGAGCATTACTTTCTATGTTTGTTCTGGGGTGGAAGGGAAAGGCAGTTGATCTAAATAAAGCTCTAAAAGAATTACCAGTTCCGCCTAAGGGATTGACTCTTTTACGCGTGGCTATTCCCTTTCTTATCTTTCTGGCTCTGGTTTTAGCTGGCAGGATTTGGCCATTTCAGATGCCTGTGCTGGGACTACCTCTAATTTTCCTTATTTCTGCTGTCAGTGTTCTGTTAATAAGCCCTAAAAAACTTCCTATCTTACAGATTGCCAGTGAAACTATCCAGCAGCTTATTCCTTTAGTGGGAATTATGATTGTAGTAGGAGTTTTAATTCAGATTATGGCTTTAAGTGGTGCTCGGGGGTTAATTTCTTTAGGTGTAGTAACACTTCCACTAACTACCTTGTATATTACTCTATGGCTTATACTACCCTGGTCTGAGGGATTGGTGCAATATGCAGTTGCCCCTTTGTTGGGGGTTCCGCTCATCCTATTGTTCAATATGAAGGGTTTAGATCCCATAATAGCTCTTTCAGCGATGGCAGTTATGTGGCCTTTAGGTGACTGTCTTCCCCCAACTGCGGTAGTAGGTAGGGCAGTAGTCATTGAACTTAAATACAAAGGAAATTATTACCAGGAATTTGTTAAAACTTGTCTTATTCCTATGATTATCATTCTCCTGGTTTGTACCTTGTTTATTATTTTTAGTAAACAATTAAATTTCCTGGTAGGTTGGTAGCTAATAATAGTAAAAAAATCAACCTTACTTAAGGAGAAAGGATAGAGGAATGACGACCGTAAATTTGATAATTATGATTATCTACCACTTAATAAGTGCCTTCATATCCTTTGTTTTAATCTGGAGTATCATAAAAACTAAAAATATACAGGAAGCTATTCTTTACTGTATTATTCTGATTCCTTTTGTTTTAAGGGTATTCCATATTAAATAGCAAATCAAAAGTACTTTTAATAAGTGGTGAGTAATAGAATCCGGAGGTACGATATGTCGGATAAATGCTTAAGAAATGCCAAGATAATATCACTTGTCTTTACAGTTGTAGTGATATTAATTGCGGGAAAGTCTTTTTATGAACACCGTTTTTTTAAAGGAGCAGTGGTCTTAAGTTCGGGAGTAACTGAGGTAAAAAAATTAAGTGACTATTTTGCTCCACTGAAGGGCACAATGAATGACTGTAATATCTATATATTCGATAGTAAAGTTCCCGGTGGGACAGCAATGGTCGTGGGAGGAAGTCATCCTGAGGAGCCAGCAGCAAATCTGGCGGCACAGGTTATGGTGGAAAACGCTCAGCTGGAACAGGGGAGACTGATTGTTGCCATCTGGCTTAATAAAAGTGCCTCTACTGTGTCTCGGCCTGGAGATGCCTATCCACAATTCTACTACATCCCCACTGCTTGGGGGAAAAAGAAATTTAGACTGGGGGATCGATGGGCTAATCCGTTGGACTCCTGGCCCGATCCTGAAGTATATGTGCACTATCCCAGCGGTCAGATGTTAGCCTATATGGATATCAGAAATATGAATCGTGTCTGGCCTGGCAGGGCAAATGGAACTATAGTGGAGCAGACTTGCTATGCTTTTATGGAGCTGATTAGAGCCGAAGGTGTAAATGTTTTTATGGATTTACATGAAGCAGAATTAGAATACCCGGTAATCAGCACTATTGTAGCTAACCAAAATGCGCAGGAAGTAGCTGCAATGGCTTCTATGATTTTAACTGCCTTTGAGTTTGAACGTCCTATTGGTATGGAGTTTTCTCCACCATCATTGCATGGGCTTTCCCATCGGGAGGTAGGCGATCATTCTGAAGCCCTCTCGGTCTTATTTGAATCACCGGAGCCTTTTATTGATAGAGTAAGGGGTGTTACTGATGAACATTTATTGTTAACAGGAAAAGACCCGTTTGTAATGAAAGCAGGTGAACATGGATTACTTTATGAAAAGATAGATGAGAGAGGTTGGCCAATTGAGGTCAGGGTGGGGAGGCATTGTTCCACTATACTCCAGGTGGTACAGACTTATTCAGAGATGTATCCTGATAAAGCTATTGCCATCAGCCAGGTACCTCGTTATGCAGATCTAATTACTAATGGGGTTGGATATTATTTTTATAACCCAACTACGGTTTCTTCAGACAGAGTAGTCTATGAATAACTGTTTGTAAAACACAAAAAAATGGAAGAAAGAGCAAAGGAGGTGGTGTTTATTTGAAATAAGATAATTTTATTAATCAATTTTTTCTATGAAAATATTTAGAAAGGGAAGATTTAAAATGAAATTTAATAAAGTTTACTTTAGCTTAATTTTAATTTTACTTACCTTGTTCTCAGTATCTATGAATAGTTTTAGTTGTATGGATGTCATTGTAGGGAAAGACGCTACAGTAGATGGTTCAGTAATGACTTCACATACGGTTGATGGTTGGTATGACTCAGATCTGAATATTAGGGTAGTGCCTGGTCAAAAATTCCCTGAAGGGGCCATGGCTGATGTTTATTGGGGATTGGTAAGGGAAGAAGTTAACCAGCCCAAAAAGATCGGGGAAATTCCACAAGTCGCAGAAACTTACACCTACTTTCATGATGCCTATTCCCATGGTAATGAACATCAGCTGTTAATCGGTGAAACTACCATTGGTGTCAAAGAAGAAATAAAGACCTTCCTTGGGGAGAAAGCCATTATGACAATTGAACAGTTAGAGGCTTTTGCTTTACAAAGAGCAAAAACAGCGCGTGAAGCCATTAAAGTAATTGCAGAATTAGCAGAAACATACGGTTTCCTTGGTTCCTGTATCGAAAATGGAGAATGTCTTACAATTACTGATCCCAATGAGGCTTGGGTCTTTGAAATTTTCCCGGTAGGTATTGGATGGGACCCTGCCAGTGGAAAACCAGGAGCAGTTTGGGCAGCGCAGAGAGTGCCTGATGGAGAGCTTGTTTGTATTCCCAATATTAGTAGGATTAGAGAGATTGATTTGACTAACCCGGATTACTTTATGGCTTCTGAAAATTATATGCAGGTGGCCATAGATCACGGATGGTATGACCCAAAAGATGGTAAAACATTTATCTGGCAGGAAGCATATACTCCGCTATTAGGCGATTGGGCGCTTTCTAATGATTGGATCTACATTCGTTTACATCTGGTTTACAGTTGGGCAGCTCCTTCTCAGGAATGGGATCCATTTCGAGATACTACCACCTATCCATTTTCTATTAAACCAGAGAAGAAAGTTTCAGTTATGGATTTAATAGAATTGCAACGGTCTACTCTTACTGGAACTGTTTTTGATATGGAAGCAAATTCTGCCTGGCTGGTACCAGGTCCTGATGGTAAATGTGTAAAAAGCCCATTTGCTACTCCTTTTGTTGATGGGGATACACGTAAATTACTTAATATTCCATACTATCGACCTGCAGCTCGACAAGGCTGTTCTTTTGGTGTAGTTACTCAGGCCAGAAATTGGCTACCCGATCCAATTGGGGGAATCATCTGGTTTTACTTTGATAATCCAACAACCAGTATACATATACCAATCTATGTTGGGGTGCAGGAAATTCCTGATTCCTGGACTACTTTTAATAGAAATGAATTTAGTTTAGAAGCTGACCGCTGGGCGTTTATGCTTGCTGATGATCTGGTCAACAGAAGATACCAGGATGCTATCAAGGATTTAAGAGCAGTCCGGGATCCCTTACAGGCTGAATTTTTTGATAACCAGGATGCTGTTGAAAAGAAAGCGCTTGAGCTGTTTAAACAAGACCCAATGAAAGCCAATCAATACCTAACTGAATATACCCATGAGGCAATGGCAAAAGCAACTAAAGCATATTGGAATCTAAACTGGGAATTAATTGCTAAATACACCAATAATACAGGATTAACTCCTTAATTTAATTAAAAACTAACATAGCGGTGTGGAGTGGAGATAGCCCTCACCGCTATTCATTACTTTATGATAAATTTTAATAATAAAAGAAAGGGGGTGAAATACCTCTAAAGAAAGATATTTTGAAATATTTTTTGTAATAAAAAAAGGAGAAAAATAAATGAAAAGGTTGATAAATTTTCTGATTATTATTTTAGCGATTGGAGTGCACCCCTTAGACTAGACAAATAAAGTCTTAGCTATTTGACTTTCCTGAGAGGCATTCTCAGTAAGTAGACTCTCAAATTCCTCCGGAGGCCGGTAGCCCAATGCTGAATGCAGCCTCTTTCTATTATACACATCTAGAATAAAATACGAAATTCTTTCGATCACATCAGAAATGGTCTCATACTGCCATAGATACACCTCCTCCTGTTTTAGGGTTTTAATGAATGATTCAGCAAAGGCATTATCATAAGGATTGCCTTTTCCGGACATACTGATTCGGATACCATTATCCTTAAGTATTTTGATGTAATCTTTGCAAGTATATTGAATTCCCTGATCCGAATGATGAATCAGCTTATCGGTATTTCTATTCGCTATGGCCATATTTAAAGCAGTAATAGCCAATTCAGGAGATAGGGTTTTGCCGATAGCATAGCCGACTATCTTTCGTGAATAAATGTCTATAATGACAGCCAGGTAGACAAAACCGAAAAGAATGCTGATATAGGTGATGTCACTACACCAGACCTGATTGATGCCGGTGGTAAGGAAATCTTTGATTAAATTAGGATATACTTGATGATTATGCTTGCTATTGGTCGTGGTTATATATCTGCGTTTGATTCTGGCCTGGATCCCTAGCTGATACATCATTCTAAGTACTCGTTTGTGATTGATATTAACCTTCTCCCTATGCAATTGTGCCGTGATTCTCCGGTAGCCATAATAGGGGTGCTGGTAGGCAATCTGCTGGATCTTCTCCTTAAGTAATCCCTCTTGTTGCTTTTGATCCTTATTGTTTTTAATTTGATAATAGAATGTTGATCTTTTGATACCCATCAGTCTGCATCCTTC
>JAKPKS010000266.1 GCA_029553585.1 Candidatus Atribacteria bacterium
TCTTGGGGGAGGAGGACAGGTTATATATATGATAAACTTAAATTTAATTACTATATTGGATGAAATTGAAAAAGAAAAGGGTATTCCCAAAGAAGTCATAATGGAGGCTATTGAAACATCGCTTGTTTCTGCTTATAAGAAAAATTTTACTCAGGGTAAAGATGCTGTTGAAATATATATTAATAAAGAAAGTGGCGAGGTACAGGTGTTATCTAAAAAGACTGTAGTTGAAAAAGTAACCTCCTCATCTTTAGAAATTGACTTAGAACAGGCTCAACAATATAAAAAGGAAAAGGTAAGGTTGGGAGAAGAGATTACCCAGGAAATAACACCAGCGGAATTTGGACGGATTGCAGCTCAAACAGCTAAACAGGTTATCATTCAAAAAATAAGAGAGGCGGAAAGAAAAGCTGTATATGAGCGATATATTGACAAAGTTAGAGATATTGTAACAGGAATTGTACAGCGTCAGGAAAATTATAATTATATTATAGATCTGGGAAAAGCAGAGGCAATTTTACCACCCAATGAACAGGTTAGAAACGAATCTTACAGCAATGGCAAAAGAATGAAATTTTATGTGGTAGAAGTTAAGAAGACTTCCAAAGGTCCGCGAATTGTCCTTTCCCGTACCCATCCCGACCTGCTAAAACGGTTATTTGAGCTCGAAATTCCAGAAATCCACGAAGGACTGGTGGAAATAAAACATATTGCCCGGGAAGCAGGAAAAAGGTCTAAAATAGCTGTAGCCAGCAGGGATAACATGGTTGATTCAATCGGCTCCTGTATCGGTGACCGTGGGGCTAGAATTAAATCGATTATGGCTGAACTTCAGGAAGAAAAGATTGATATTATCAAATGGAATGAAGATGACAAGGTATTTATTGCTAATTCTCTAAATCCGGCAAAAGTATTGCTGGTAAAATTATTTGAAAAAGAAAAAAGGGCTTTAGTGGTAGTTAATGACCAGCAATTATCCCTATCAATTGGTAAAGAAGGACAAAATGCGCGGTTAGCTGCTAAATTAACCGGTTGGAAGATTGATATTAAGAGTGAATCGCAATATAAACGTGAAAACAATCTGGAACAGGATGTGGATTTGAATAAAATGTCTTGAATATCTTAAAAGTCCATATCGAGTTCATATTAAAAAATATGAAAACAAAGAAGTATGATAAGATACCCTACAGGACATGTTTAGGGTGTCAAGAAAAAAAACCAAAAAGAGATTTGCTAAGAATTATCAGAACCCCTGAAGGCGTGGTAGAAATTGACCAAACTGGCAAGAAATCGGGTCGTGGGGCATATTTATGTTATAATAAATTATGTCTGCGGGCTGCTTTGCAGAAAAAGAGATTAGGGAAGGCGTTAAAAGTAGAACTTTCTCCCGAACTTATTAAAGAATTAGAAGAAAGATTCGGTATAACAGTAAATCATAATTAATATCATAATAGAGTAACTAATCTATATTTTATTAGTTACCTTTAAATAAGATTTATCTGAGCAACATCCCAGTGGAGATGGAGGTCGTTAAGTATGAAAAAAAGAGTATATGAGGTAGCTGAAGATATTAAGATTCCTGCTAAAGAATTAATAGACTTTTTAAAAAAAGAAGGTATCAGTGTTAAAAACCATATGAGTGCACTTGATGAAGAAACTATTGAAATTATTAAAGTAGCTTTAGCAGAAGAAAAAATGAAAGTAAAACAAGAAAAAGAAGAAGAGAAAAAAATCATTACATTAGACAGGCCACCTAATTTAAAAGAATTATCGGTGCAGCTGAATTTACCATTATCTAAAGTGATGCAATTAGCCTCCAAATTGGGGAAAGTACCTTCTATTGAACGAGAATTGCCCTGGGGCATTGCAGAAAAAATTTATAAGCAGCATAATATTAAAGTAAATCTTTCCGGAAATTTAAAAAAATTACTTAAATCAAAAGTAATTAAAGATTCCGAACTTACTTCTACCATAAAATCTCCGGTAATAACTATAGTAGGGCATGTGGACCACGGTAAAACTACCCTTCTCGATGTCATTAGAAAATCTGATATTACTAAAAAGGAAGCTGGTGGTATTACCCAGCATATTGGAGCTTATGTGGTTAACCTTAAAAATAATAGGTTTGTTTTTATTGACACACCTGGACATGAGGCGTTTACCACTTTAAGGGCTCGCGGAGTAAAAGCAACAGATATTGTAGTACTGGTTGTTGCTGCAGATGATGGCGTAATGCCGCAAACAGTTGAAGCTATTAACCATGCCCGGGCAGCTAATGTGCCCATCATTGTAGCTATTAATAAGATTGATAAAGCAAATGCTAATATAGATAAGGTCAAAAAAGAACTATCTAAATATCAGTTGGTGGCTGAAGATTGGGGAGGGGATACACTGGTAGTAGAGATATCTGCTTTACAGAAAAAAGGAATAGATGAATTATTGGAATTAATCTCTTTACAGGCAGAGATGTTAGAATTGAAGGCAAATCCTGAGCTTCCAGCTATTGGTGTAGTAATTGAAACCCGTCTGGATAAAGGCAAGGGTGTTCTGGGTACTGTGCTAATCCAGGATGGTCATTTAAAAATTGGCGATTATTTTGTAGTTGGGACAACCTATGGAAGGGTTAGGAGCATTATGGATGATATAGGAAAACATATCACTTATGCAGGTCCATCTACTCCAGTAGAGATTACCGGTTTTAATCAAATGCCCAGAGCAGGTGATATATTCCAGGTCGTAGCAAGCGACCATTTTGCCAGAATTATTATTAATGAAAGAGAAATGGAAGAAAGACGAACAGAAAAAAAAGAAGAGGAGAGAGTTTCTCTGGAAAATCTGTTTGAAGAAATGAAAAAAGGCAAATTAAAAGAATTAAATATTATTTTAAAGGCAGATACCCAGGGTTCTTTAGATGCTCTGCAGGAATCGCTGGCAAACCTGAGCAATGAAGAGGTTGAAGTTAAAATAATCCACGGTGGAATCGGCACCATCAGTGAAACAGATATCATGCTTGCTTATGCTTCTAATGCTTTAATAGTGGGATTCAACGTAACGGCAGATAGCATGGCCCAGAAACTGGCCAAAAATGAAAAAATTGAGATTAGAACTTATAATATAATATATGATTTGATTGATGAGGTTAAAGCTGCCTTAAAAGGATATTTGAAACCTAAACTGGTAGAAGTCACCAATGGGATTGCCGAGGTAAGAGAAATCTTTAAGTTACCCAGGATTGGAATAGTTGGTGGTTGTTATGTTACGGAAGGAAAAATTTCCACCAAAGACCATATACGTGTCTTAAGGAATGAACAGCAAATATATGAGGGAAAAGATTTTTCTTTGAAACATTTCAAGGAAGATGTAAAGGAAGTTCATTCCGGATATGAATGTGGTATTCATATTGAAAAGTTTGATGATTTACAGGCAAAAGATACTATTGTTTTTTACAATTTTAAGGAAGTTGCCAGATAATTGGTATGTTAATTGGCGTGTGTGAAATTTCCCTTTATTTACCAAACAGTCATTCTTTAAAAGATAAAAGAAGTATTCTCATCAGTTATCAAAACTATTTAAGAAAAAAATATAATATCTCTATCAGTGAAATTGACCAGAGAAACTTATGGAAAAAAAGCACTATAGGGATTGTTTCTATAAATGGCAATCGCATGGTGATTGACCGGTTGTTTGAAAAAATAAAAAAAGATACTGAAAATCAGGCTGATATTCAATTAATTGATTATACTGTTTCTATTAATTAAATATCAGATGTTGATTTAACAAGAAAAGAGTAAAATCAAAAAATGGTTTTAGAACAAAAAAAGAAACGTTTTGAAAAATTATTAAAAATAAATATAAGTGATATTATTTGCCGAAAGATCAAAGACCCGCGTATTGGCTTTGTTACTATAACCAGAATTGCCCTATCAAATGACTTGCGGAATGCCAAAGTTTACGTTTCTATTTTGGGAACTGAAGAAGAGCAGGAAAAAAGTATGAAAGGACTTTATAGCGCCACCAACTTTGTCAGAACTGAATTGGCCTATATACTTAAAAATTGTCGTTTTATTCCAGCTATCTCTTTCATTTATGATCGCGAATTAGAGAAAATACACCAGGTAATGATTAAAGCTGCCGAGTTAGCAAGAGAAGATAGTGATAGGGAAATTTAAGATGCAAAGTAAGAAAATCCGGGAAATTGTCAATATACTCAAAGAATATAATAACTTCATAATTACTTCGCACGTTAATTTGGATGGTGATGCTTTAGGTTCAGAATTAGCCCTCTATTTTATACTTAAACAACTACAAAAAAGGGTAACTATTATTAATCAGGACCGGATTCCCTACATTTATAGTTTTATGCCCGGTATAGGGAATATCATTTGCGGTGATATGCTGGGGAATAACTTTGTTCTTAATATAAAACCAGAAACTGTTTTAATAGTATTAGATTCAAGTAACTTAGAAAGAATCGGGAATATTGGCATCGACTTGAAAAAAACTAAACTGATTGTGAATATTGACCACCATCCCAGTAACACCAATTATGGCCATATAAACTATATAGATACCACCTCTTCTTCGGTAGGAGAAATTATATTTCATTTATGCACGGAATTAGGCTGCCAGTTAACAGAGCAGATAGCTAAGCTTCTATATGCGGCAATTATTACCGACACAGGTTCTTTTCGATATGCTAATACCAGAGCCGAAACATTTCATTCCGCTTACCTGTTAGCCAAAGCAGGGGCTAATCCTCACTTAATTGCCAATTATATTTATAACAACAATGAATTGTCCGGGTTAAAATTATTAGGAGAAGCTCTTCTTAAACTCCAGACAGATCTTGATTCAAAGATCTCGTGGACTATAGTTACCAGAGAAATGATACAGCATACCTGTGCTAAAGAAGAAGAAACAGAGGGTATTGTCGATAGGATATTGTCCATAAAATGTGTTCAGGTTTCTGTATTGTTCAGGGAAACAGGCGAGGGAAAAATCAAGATAAGTTTTCGTTCCAAAGGCGAATTTAATGTAGACTGTTTTGCAAAGATTTTTGGAGGCGGAGGTCATCCCAATGCGGCTGGTTGCCAGTTAGAAGGAAATATACACACCATTGTAGAAAAGATTATAAGTGAATTAAAGAGAGCTTTGGACTCTTTTCAATTTAAATACAATTCTCAAAGTTTCTCCAGGGAAATATGATGGAAGGTATGTTAATTATTGATAAACCAGGAGGAATTTCTTCAGCAAAGGTAGTCTTTGAAATTAAAAAAGCATTAAATCTTAATAAAGCTGGACATACCGGGACCTTAGATCCGTTTGCTACTGGAGTATTATTAGTATGTCTTAATAGCGCCACTAAAAAAGCTAAATATTTTTCTAATCTGGATAAGACTTATGCAGGTACAATGATATTAGGCATATCTACTGATACACAAGATTTAACAGGCAGGATTTTAAGAGTAAATTCTGTTAAAGATTATAAATTAACCTTTGATGACATGAAAATTGTTTTTAAAAAATTTCAGGGAGATATATGGCAAACCCCGCCAATGTTTTCAGCTCTTAAATCTAAAGGTCAACCTCTGTACCGATTAGCCAGGAAGGGTATTGAGATCAAAGTAAATCCCCGAAAGGTAAAAATTTTTCAATTAGATTTATTAGAAATGAGTTGGGATAAATACCCAACTATTCATTTTATAGTACATTGCTCTAAAGGTACCTATATCAGGACCTTATGTCATGATATAGGTGAATATTTAGGACTAGGAGCCTATCTGGCCAATCTCAGGAGGGTTGCAATTGGAAAGATTTCTATCAAACAATCAATTCCTCTAAATGATTTTTTAAGATTGGATCGGGAAAACCAAAAGAACTATATTTTGCCATGCAATACCCCTCTCAATGATATTTTATAAACATGATAATAAAAATATAATAGAATTTAGAAGATAGAAAAAAGTTATATGGAATCATTTTTTTTGAAATATAGATTTTATCCCAGAAAAAAAATATTGATTGATCGAGAATTTTCCACTTATATTGCTTTAGGTTTTTTTGATGGAGTTCATTCAGGACACCAGGCATTATTAAAACTATGTGTAGAAAGAGCTAACCATGCTCAAGCCGTCAGCGCTGTTGTGCTTTTAGACCCCCATCCGAAAAAAATAGTAAACAGAATGAATAATTTTTCTCTTCTTACCACCTTATCAGAAAAGATAAAAATAATTAGAGGCCTGGGAATACAACAGGTAATTGTGTTGAATTTTACAGATGAATTGAAAAAAATTAGCGCTGAAGATTTTATTGCTGAAGTACTATTCAGAAAGTTTAAGATGGGTGCTGTTTTTATTGGTTATAATTATCACTTCGGTTACCAGAAAAAGGGCGATATTGATCTCATAAGATTGCTAAGCAATAAATATAATTTTAAGTATTATGTTTTAGAGCCGGTAAAGATAGATAAAGGAACTATTGTCAGTAGTACTGCCATTAAAAATTGTTTAAAAAATGGAGATATTGTTAAAGCAAACAGAATGTTAGGGTACCCCTACCAGATAAATGGCGAAGTAATTCACGGTGATAAAAGGGGAAAAAACTTATTATCTTTCCCAACTGCTAATCTTAAAACCCCCCAGGATAAATTATTGCCGCAAAATGGAATTTATATAACTTCTGCC
>JAKPKS010000274.1 GCA_029553585.1 Candidatus Atribacteria bacterium
TTTAATAATCGGGTTGAAAGCTGTTTTATTTTCTCTAAATCATAGGCTCTCCCCTCTTTCCAGCCAATTTTAACGGTTATTTCTGCTAAGGTATCAGCCAGCCAGGAAAAGCCCTCTCCTATTCTTTGGATATTGCCCCCCAAAATGCCATAGTCTTCTTCCATTTCCCTTAATACTTTATTGTTAATCCAGTCATACATCAAAAGAGCGTTTTTTATAGCTAAGTAATTGCTGATCATATGCTTTGAATCCTGCTTAATACTCGGGGAAGAAGTATCCTTTAAGGTAGGCTGAAAAATGGGCTTACCTTCCTCCTGCTGTTCAAAGATTAGATTTAAGAATTTTAATCGTAAATATTCTTTCCATTTGTGGAGAGACGATTTTTTATAGCCAGGTCTTTTGTAGCCCTTTCCCGGGTAATCGGTCAAATAGTTTGCACCATCACAGCTTTTAGCAATCAGAAAAATTACTTCTACCTCGCTGATATTATCTTTCTCACTCTCATTAGCCCATTTTAAAAAATGAATATAAGTTTGAAAAGAGATACCTTTGGCTGTTATCAACCGCCCCACTTCACTAATCCGGTAATCCCCACCGGGTAATTCACCAATCAGTCTCTCCTCCTCTAATTGTTTAAGGAAGGCAACAATATCTGCATTAGTGTACTTTCGGAAAAACCGGTAATTCCAAAAACCGCGACCTGTGCCATCTTTACCGGTCTTAAGTAGGCGGCGGATTTCTTCTACAGAGGTACAATTCAGGGCAATTTTGTAGAGCAGAAAGGTCAGGATATCCTGCTCAGTTACTATTGGACTTTCTTTTAATATCTCTGAAATAAAAGAGCCTGCATTAGTAGGGGTAAGGCTATCAATCTCTGTTGCTGCTGCATCTTCTGTTCTATATTGATTATCAGTAACAGAGTTTTCCTGAATTTGATAATTAACATTGCGTTGTTTACACTGTTTTTCCGGCCCGAAAGTCGGATAGTAAGATAAAGAAAGGTCTGACAAATCCTGAGTGCCTCTCTGGAAATAGAGTTTCTGGTAGGCAGTAAATTCAATAGGGGAAGGGGCTAAAAAGATAATACGGCCAAAAGAATTACCGGTTTGTAATCGGCCTGCCCTGCCTCCCATATTCTCCACCTCAGATTGGGTCAGGCTTTGTTTACTGTAGGAGGACAGGCTATTATCTTTATTCTGTAGAGAAACAACCTTCTGCCCCGTTAAAATCACATTATTAACCGGCAGGTTTACTCCCATAGCTAAGGTACCGGTGGCGCAGATAATCTTTAATTCCCCCATACGTACAGCATCTTCCAGCGCATTCCGTTCCTGCCAGGAGAGGTCAGCGCAATGATAACCAATCCCATTTTCAAGCAGGTTTATTAATTCTTCTTTTGAGGTAGAGTCTTCCAGCGCCTGTAGTTGTTTAATAGTTTCACCAGCCGGCTTCAAGCAAAATTGGGTGGCAAGCCATCTGCTCCATAAGCGTACCTCTCTTTTAGTCGAAAAAAAGATTAAACTGGTTTCTTGCCTGTTAATTAGATATTGCAGGGTAGCTTTCAGATAACTGGCTAAATTGCATTCCTGTACCTCTTCTTCAGAGAAGAAAGATTCTTCTCCGTCCGTTTTACTGTTATGTTCTATATATTGGTAGACTCCTTTCCTGACAATACCTTTACGCAGTTCTACAGGCCTGAAGGAAGAAAAGAGTAACTGGGCATCCAGCCAGGCAGTTAATGGGAAAAGATGCTCGGTAAAGGCGGAAAGGGCTATTATTCTGAGAGATGGGTAATTATTTTTCAGATAATTAAAGCTGTTTTCCAGCCTTGGT
>JAKPKS010000280.1 GCA_029553585.1 Candidatus Atribacteria bacterium
GATACTGATAAAGTAGCATAAAGGTTCAAACAAAGCAATCAAAAATCACCAGAGCAGGCGAGCAGGCGAGAATATGGAGACGAGTCTTGAATCATCACTTTTTTTCAATATTTTTAAACATGTATTCTGTATTTTAAAAGATTGCCGGATATAGAGGATGTGACTACCGATCTCGTTGTGCGTTGTGCGTCATGCGTTAAAGATAGTTTAACCAGGAAGTTTAACCAGGACATAGGTTACACTTTTGCTTCAGGACATAGGTTACACTGTATACTCTTTCATTAAGGGTAGTTAAAAAATTTTTTCAGGTGAAAAGAGAGGTTAGACGGAGCCGTTTTTCCAGATTGATAAAGAGACTTTCCACGGTAAGAGACAGAAGAGATACAGGTATTGCTCCTTTTAAGATCATAATAGTGTCATCGGCTCTGATACCGTTTACAATGAGAGTGCCAAATCCGCTCAAGCCAACCGTTGCTCCAATGGTTGCAACGTTGATATTGAGGATCAGCGATATTCTTATTCCGGCAATTATTGCCGGCAAAGCGAGGGGAAGCTCTACTTTATTGATAATCTGCCATCTTGTCATTCCCATAGCCCTGGCAGATTCCCGAATCGTGGCAGGAATAGTATGGAGTCCCTCGATAGTATTTCTAAATACGGGGAGAAAACCGTACAAAAAGAGGGCAACAAGCGCCGGCTTGTAACCATAGCCCAGGAAAGGTACCAGCAGGGCAAGTATAGCCACTGTAGGAATAGTCTGCCCAAAGGTTGCTGTTCCCAAAAGAAATTCCTCAAAATCTTTCATTACCGGTAACCTTAAAAGGATTGCCGCACTCAGAGCAATTATGGTGGATAATAGACTGGATACCAATACTATAAAGATATGATTCCGGGCAATTACCAAGATAGCTTCTCGAGTCTGAAAAACGTTTTTGGGTTTAATCAACAGAATGAGCAGCTGTTCTATAAGGTCAAATTTTAGGATACTCAACAGGAATAAGCTGAATAGAAGAACAGTGGTCAGGGAAATTTTCCAGCTATTCTTTTGCATTTTTTTCTCCTGAAAAAGCTTTTTTCAATATATCTTCAAAGGTAAAAGTACCGACAATATTTTGCTCATCATCGATAACCTGGCATACATTTATACCTTTTGTGATCATAAGGGAAAGGGCGCTGGAAACATTGCTTTCCTTGTAGATTTGTAAAGTTGACACATCACTATTTCCGTCACCACTATCTTTAACAACTTCCCAGTCCATAATATCTTGTACGGAAAGTCTGCTCAATAATTTTAACGGGTATTCATCTCCTAGAAATTCCTTAACATATTTTTCTTCTTTTTCGGCAATAAAATGGGCAGGGTTACCCAAGGATGCCAGGTGCCCAGGCCTCATTATGGCTATCTGGTCTCCCAGCCTGATCGCCTCTTCCACATCATGGGTAACTAATAAGACAGTCTTCTTGAGCTGCTTCTGAATACGGTAAAACTCTTTCTGTAATCTCTCTCTGTTTAAGGGGTCAACCGAACCGAATGGTTCATCCATCAAAAGTATGGGAGGGTCGGCAGCCAAAGCCCTTGCCACCCCGACTCTCTGTCCTTCACCTCCTGAAAGTTCAGCAGGGAATTTGTTTCTATTGTTTTTACTCAATCCTACCAATTCAAGAAGATAATCCACCCGCCGGTCAATCTCATTTTCAGGCCATTTTAAGAGCCTGGGAACAGTGGCAATATTCTCATAGACATTATAATGAGGGAAAAGCCCCACACTTTGAATTACATAACCAATGCCCCTTCTCAGGTTGGTAAGGTCCATTTCTTTTATATTTCGATTATTTATGAAAATTTCCCCTGAGGTTGGTGTAATGAGGTGGTTAATAAGCTTAATGACAGTGGATTTTCCACAGCCGGAAGGACCTAACAGAACCAGTAAAATTCCTTCCGGAATATTTAAGCTGAAATCGTTCAATGCCACAGTATCCCCGTATTTTTTGGTAATTTTGTGAAGCTTTATCATAGAAATAATCCCAAACGTTTTTTATAATAGAATATAGTAAATGAGAAAAATGAATCGAACAGAAAAGCCATAACAACTAAAGGAATAACCCCCAGCAATATCAGGTCGGGCGCTGCCTGCGCCAGACCTAAAAAGATTATACTGCCCAGCCCTCCTCCTCCAATAAGGCCGGCTAAAATAGAATTGCCGATAGATTGAGTCATAGCTATCCTGATTCCTCCTATAATAATAGGTAAAGAAAGTGGAAATTGCACCTTCCAGAAAACCTGCCTGCTCTTCATGCCTAAACCGGTAGCTGTTTCAATCAGATCAGGATCTATAATCTTTAAGGCGGCGATGGTGTTATGTATTATGGGGAATAGGGCATAAATGATTAAAACGATAAAGGCAGGGCTAAAACCAACTCCGCTTACACCGATTCTTTTTAGAAAAGTGCTCTTTTCACTAGTCAGGGTAAGCAGCACCATGATAAGCCCAAGGAGGGACAAGGTCGGGATAGTCTGTCCTAAATTGATCAAAAAAAGGAGCGGAGAATTTATGCTATGCTTTTTATGAATCAGAATACCTAAAGGAATACCGATAAATAGTCCAAATATCACCGACAGTGAAGAGAGCAAAAAATGTCTGTTAATCTGTTGGAAAAAGGAGGTTTTTCTATTCAGAAACTCTTTCATCAAGGAAAGGTCATTAAGATGTCCGCTCAAGAGAAAGGCAAGTATCAACAGGAAAGTAATAATATAAAAGAGTCGCTTGTAAATGGTATCCTTCTGTTCACCTTTGCAGCACCCGCTCATTACCATATGAATTCCCAAAAAGATTGACCAGAATCCAAGACCTAAAGAGATTCTGCTATTGGGGATCTGCTGGAAATACTCCTGATTTGAAATAATTCCCAGCAGATATAAGACTAATCCCATTAAAGAGATTAATGTAAAACCAATGAATAATCTGTATTTTTTATGATTGATTATTATTAAGACTAAAAGCAAGATAGAACAAAGCAGCATCCAGTAAAAGTTTTTGCCAAAGAGATCCTGTGCTTTAATATTTATTCCAGAGAGCACCCTGTTAGGCCTGTATTCTATAAAGCTGAAAAAAAGAAAGGAACAACTTATCAGGGATGCCCCCAGAACAGAGATATTTTTTCCCGAACCAGATTGATTCAAAGTCACTCTCTATTTAACAATCCTTTTTTATTTAGATATTCTGTGGCGACCGTAGTAGAGTCCATACCGTCAAAGGCCACTTTTGCATTCATCTCTCTTAATTCATCGGCTGTCAAGCCTTTAAATAAATCTCTTAAATCGTGCTCAATTTCCGGATATTTTTCATATACGACACCCTTAAGAACCGGTGCCGGAAGGTATACCGGGGGAATACTTTTGGGGTCATCCAATACCACAAGATCCATCTTATCCAGGGCTCCGTCGGTGCCGTAGACCAATGATACATTGACGTCATTAATCCCCTCTACCAGCGCGCGGAGCATTTCTGAAGTGTTTCCTGAGGCCAGGATGATCAGTTGATCATTGGTCAGATGAAAACCGTAGGCCTCTTCAAAACCCCTCAAACCTTTGATATTCTCTGAAAATGAAGATGAGGTGATAAGTTTTACCCTGCCGCCCTCATTGACATACCGGGCAAAATCTTCCATATCTTTAATATTGTTTTCTTCTGAAAACTCTCTTTTAACAGCCAATGCCTCTGTATTATTAACATTAGCCGGTTCGAGCCAGATAATATTGTTGGCTTCTTTGTCTAATTTCCTGGTAAGTAGATAACCCTGCTCTCCATCTGACCAGATATCAGTATCGATATCATCTACATTATGGTAATATTGGCCGGAACCGGTATAATCCAGTACCAGGTCCACCTCGCCCGCCTCCAATGCTTTTCTGAGTATATCCGGAGTTCCGAATTCTGTTTTATCTATAATCTCAAAACCGTCTTGCTGTAAAAGGGATATTATCATTTTACCTATGATAGGTCCTTCGGTATCAATCATAGTTGCTACAGTAATCGGTCCTTTTCCGGCTTCTTTTTTTGTCTCATTATTGTTACAGGCAATCATCACAAAAGATAGCAGTATTGTGAGGGATAATATGATAGTTTTTTTCATAATTATAACCTCCTACCTATCTATTTAATAATGTAATAAGTATAACAAAAATAGTATGGAAATAAAAGCAATGAGAATGAGAGGAATGGCAGGCCACAGGGTAGCAGGCAGCAGTACCGGTCATAGTAAGAATAAAATACTTTTTTCTTGATCCTGACACTAATTGACTTATTGGAATACAGTGCATATAATGAGGAATATAGTTTTTACAAGAAATACTCTACTTTCAGGGAATAAAAGATATGTTAAAAATATCTATTATCCAATTTAATCCCACAAGTACTCCGCAAAAATGAGGCAGAAATGCTAACAAATTGATTCAAGAATCGGAAACTGAAAATAAAATAAATTCGGTTTATCCTAATTGAGAGTCGATTGAAATTTAACTCAAAGATAAGACCAAAAGCAACACCTGTTTTACACTTTACCAATTTATAATCTCAATAAATTAACTATAGATTAA
>JAKPKS010000287.1 GCA_029553585.1 Candidatus Atribacteria bacterium
TGGAGATTTAAATCCACTCATAACCAGAAAGGTAATCTTTCTGATGGCTGCTGACCATGGAGTTACCAGGGAAGGAGTCAGTGCTTATCCGTCTGAAATTACCGGTCAGATGGTGTTAAATTTTTTAAGAGGCGGAGCGGCTATTAATGTACTGGCTCGCCATTCTAAGACTGAGGTAATAATAACAGATATAGGCGTGAACGCTGGTCTGACAGAACCTTCTGGGATTTTTCACAAAAAGATTGCCCTGGGGACAGCCAATATGGCTAAGGAACCGGCTATGAAGAGAGAACAGGCTGAAAGGGCTATAGAGGTTGGCTACGAAGTTTTCGAAGAGTCCTTTGCAGGGCAGAAGATTGACATTGCAGGATTGGGAGAGATGGGTATCGGAAACACCACTGCCAGCAGTGCCATTATCAGCCTGTTAACCGGTGCCGAAATAGGGGATGTGGTAGACAGAGGGAGCGGGCTTACTGAAGATGCAATTCAGCATAAAATAGCGGTAATTCAAAAGGCTATTTCCTTGCACCAACCCAATATCGATGACCCGATTGATGTGCTGGCTAAGGTGGGCGGCTTTGAAATTGGTGGACTGGTGGGGTGTATCTTTGCTGCTGCCAGGAGAAGAATTCCGGTGGTAATGGATGGCTTAATTTCAGGGGCCTGTGCCTTGCTGGCTGTAAGATTGAATCCTGAAATAAAGGACTATCTCTTTGCCAGTCACTGTTCGCGGGAAAAAGGGCATAAAGTGACTCTAAACTATCTGGATATGAATCCAATATTCGATTTAGAAATGTGTTTAGGTGAGGGGACCGGAGCAATATTTGGAGTGAATTTTATAGAAGCAGGGTTTAGGCTGTTGAATGAGATGGCCGCCTTAGAAGATTTAAAAAACGCGTGAGCTAAAATAAAGTTTTAATATTCCAATATTTGGAAAGAATTGCCATTAAACTATACTTTGATTATACAGAAAAGATATCAAAGGAAAGATTAGCAAAATGAAACAGGATAAACCTAAACTAATTCTTATTACCGGTGGGGTACGGAGTGGCAAGAGCTCCTTTGCCCAATCGCTCGCCCAAAAATCAGAAGGCAGGATTGCTTTTATTGCCACAGCCCAGGCTTTAGATGAAGAGATGGCTGAAAGGATTGCTGAACACCGTAAAAAAAGGCCGGACAATTGGGAAACTTATGAAGAACCCTGTCAGGTAGAAAAAGTTATCAGAGAAATTGGCTTTTTGGCAGATGTAATTATTATTGATTGTCTGAATTTTCTGGTTGCCAACCTTATGGCTGATTTTAAAGATGGAAATCGCAAAGAGCTACTCAATTCAAAAATAAAAGAAGTGATTGCCTCAATTATTGAGGAATCACTCAAAAGCCGGGCTTCAATTATCATAGTATCCAATGAGGTAGGTTCAGGGCTGGTGCCAGTTAATCCTGCAGGGCGTTTTTTTCGGGATATGTTAGGTATGGCTAACCAGGATATTGCTAGGCATGCTGATCTGGTCTATCTAATGGTAGCTGGAATTCCGCTTTTAATAAAAGGAAAAAATGATGAATAAACTGACCAGGAGGTTTTTGTTAGCCCTATCCTTTTTAACAGTTCTGCCTCTTCCTCGCTTTCTCTCCCAAAAAGAATCAGAAAAATACGAAGATATTGGGACAGATTTATCGAAAGCCAGTATCTTTTTCCCCCTGATAGGACTTCTTATAGGGATAATTTTATTTGTAGCCGCTGCTCTACTTGAAAAAACTGGTTTACCTCTCTATCTCGAGACAGGACTTATTCTTATTCTCTGGGTAGCCTTAAGTGGTGGTCTTCACCTGGAAGGTTTAGCAGATATGGTTGATGGATTTTCGGGTGGACAAAATAGAGAAGAGATACTCCATATCATGAAAGATGGCTCCATAGGCGCAAAAGGGGCTATATCTTTAATTCTGTTCATTTTATTGAAATATCTACTCCTGTTTGGTTTAGCTGAAGCTGGTAATATAGGAGCACTGTTACTTGCTCCTATGATGGGAAGATGGGCAATGGTTATAACCGGATATTTAGGGAAACCAGCCTCTCCAGCCAATAGCTTAACCAGGATGTTTACTTCTTATTTGGGTAAAAAAGAGCTATTGATAGCAACTATATTTACGGCAGCTTTTGGTTTATTTATCATACTCTTCTGGCCTGCCAACTACTTTCTTCTGTTGTTCTTGTTTCTGATAATCATATCTATTACTCTGGGTATAATAGCCTGTTCCAATCGAAAAATTAAAGGTATCTGTGGCGATATAATAGGAGCTATCAGTGAAATAAGCGAACTGGTAGTCTTATTAATATCTATGTTGTACTAAAGGTAATAGATCAATTACCCTGCTTAATAGATACCTTTTAAAATGCGCGATTCGATTAAATTAATATAAAAAAACTAACAATAATAAACCATTAGCCTGGTAAAAAGGACATAGAAGAACCATGCCCTCTCTGTGCTATTGTTTCTGAAAAAAGGCTGGTATGGTATAATATTGGTACAAAAGTAATTATAAAAACTTTTTTGTTTACCTTAAAAGATTTTGCACAATCCAAGAGGTGATCAGAATGGAAAAGAAAGAAAAGTTTTTGCTTAACAGTAGAGACCAAAGCTCACCGGAAGAACTGAAAGAATTGCAAAGGTTGCTGGAAAAAGAATATAGCACGAGAAGAGAAGAAAAAGAAGAGTTCGTCCCTTTTTATGGGGATGTCACCAAACTGAATGTCAAAGGGACTATATTGGACCTGGTAGGTAAGGATACTTTGGAGACTATGTGTTCAAATGCCATTCAGCTTCTGGGTACCTCCCTGGCTATTTATGAAAAAGATGGTGACTATGCCTTTGGTATGTTTGTATCGGATTGGTGCCGATATATGGATGAAGCATCACGTAGGCTATGCAATACCGATGACAATAAGGAAGCATTAGCCAACGGGAAGTGGCTCTGTCATGAGAATTGCTGGAATGATTCTGCCAAGGTTGCCATAACAACCGGTAAGCCCACTGATATTGCATGCATTGGAGGTATCAGACTCTATGCTGAGCCTATCTTTGCCAGGGATAAGGTTATTGGTGCTATCAATATCGGTTATGGAAACCCTCCTGTTGATGAGACTGGCTTGAAAGAATTAGCCCAAAAATTCCGGGTCCCTTACCAGGAATTATTAAAGCAGGCTAAAGCTTATTACCCCAGACCGCCCTTTATTACCACTATTGCTAAAAAACGTCTGCATAATATCGCCACCCTTATCGGTAAGGTGGTAGAAAATGTGCAAAATGAAAGAAAGTTACATGAAAGCGAAGAACAATTTAAGACCATTACCGAATCCTCGGCAGATGCTATCTTTATCACAGATCAGAAAGGGAATTTTGTTTATGTTAATCAGGGTGCAGAAAGGTTGTTAGGTTACACTAGGAGAGAATTATTAAAGAAGAATAATTCTGATTTTTATCAACCTGAAGATATTGGCGAATTTAATGTAGATTTTCAAAATATTCTTAAGGGGAAAAAAATACTTAAGGAATATAACCTAATTAAAAAGGATGGCACCCTCCTCACAGTAGATCTGAACGCCATTTTATTACCTGATGGTTTAGTATATGCCAGTTTACGTGATATCAGTAAACGTAAACAGGTTGAAAAAAACGCTCTGGAAAGTGAGAACAGATTTAGAAATCTATTCAATTATATGAGTAGTGGTGTAGCAATCTATGAAGTGAAAGATAACGGTAGGGATTTTATCTTCAAAGATTTTAACCGTGCTGCTGAAAACATCGAGAAAATAGATAAAAACAAAATTATCGGTAAAAGTGTTTTAGCTGTATTTCCTCAAATAAAAGAATTTGGCTTGCTGAAAGTTCTTCAGATAGTGAATCATACCGGGATGCCTCAATACCATCCTGTTTCCCTTTATCAAGATGAAAGAATTACTGGCTGGAGAGAAAACTACGTGTTTAAACTACCTTCTGGAGAAATTGTAGTCATCTATGATGATGTTACCGAGCGTAAAAAAGCCGAAGAAAGATTACAGGAGAGTGAAAATAATTATCGACAATTAGTGGAAACCTTAAATGAGGGAATTTTAAAAGTTGACCAGGGCGGATATATCACTTTTATTAATCCCAAAATGGCAGAGATGCTGGGCTATCCTGAAAAAGCTATCAAGGGCAAGCACATTTTCAACTTTGTTTATGAAAGAAATATCCCTTATGCCAGGAAATTTTTAGAAAAATCTCAGCAGGGAATTATGGGACAGTTTGAATTTACTTTTTGTAATAAAGATAGTGAGCCAATATACACTCTGGTTAGCAGTTCACCCATTTATGATGATGGGGAGAATTATAAGGGAACTATTGCGGGTATTACGGATATTTCACTACAGAAACAGGCAGAAATCAGATTAAGAAAATCTCTGGATGGTACCATTAATACCTTGTCAAAAATATCTGAAACTAGAGACCTCTATACAGCTGGGCATCAGGAACGGGTCACTCAATTGGCTGCTGCGATAGCTCGGGAATTGCATTTGCAGACCGCCAAAGTCGAAGGAATCAGAATTGCCTCACTTATACATGATATAGGCAAAATTGGAGTACCATTGGAAATTTTGTCCAAACCAGGCAGATTGAATGAAACAGAATTTAGGCTGGTAAAAGAACATCCTCAGATTGGGTATGATATTTTGAAGGATATTGATTTTCCCTATCCCGTAGCTGAGATTGTTCTTCAACATCATGAGAAATTAGATGGTTCAGGGTATCCCAATCATTTAAAAGGGCCAGAAATAATGATAGAAGCCCAGATATTGTGTGTGGCTGATGTGGTAGAGGCAATCTCCTCTCACCGCCCTTACCGTCCGGCATTAGGTATAGATATTGCATTGGAAGAAATTATCAGTGGTAGAGGTATTTTGTTTGAACCGAGGGTAGTGGATGTCTGTGTGGGGCTATTCCGGGAAGGGAATTTTAAATTCCAATAGACTTTAAGTCATATAAAAATTAAATCAGTTTTACTTTTTATCCATAATAAATTTTGAACTGTTGACAAAAAGAACATTTTAACTTATTATAATTCAAGAATTCTTATTTTTTTTCAACTATAATATGGAAAACAATTCCACATTGTGGAACATTACGAGAGTTGTTCGATTATGAAGTCAGTTGAAAAGACCATTCAAATCCTGAATTGTTTAAGCGAAGCAGACAGAAGCTTAGGGATTTCTGAGCTGAGTTCTCAATTATTAATCCCTAAAAGTACAGTTCACAGAATTTTAGCTACACTTTTACGGCACTCCTTTGTCAGCAAAGAAGAGGAGACTTCACGTTATCGTTTGGGGGCGCTGGTTCTAAAGTACTCAAACTCCTTTTACAATTCCTTTGATTTACGCAGATATTCCAAAACAATATTGAAAAAAGTTTGTTTTGAAACAGGCCTTACCACATTTTTAAGCATCTGGCTTGACGGTCAGGGGGTTTGTATTGATTCCGAACGTTCTTTTCAAAATCCTCAAATGCAAAACCTCTTCGTAGATTTAGGTAAAGTAATGCCTTTTCACTGTGCAGCCGCCTCAAAGGTCCTTTTGGCTTACCAACATCCCGAGGAAATAGAAAGAATCATAGATAGCGCTTTATTGCAAAGATATACTTCAAAAACAATTACTGATCCGAAAAAACTTTTAAAACATTTACAAGGAGTTAAAGTTAAAGGTTTTGCTTTCTGTGATGAGGAGTTGGAAGTAGGGATACGGGCTATAGCTGCTCCAATTAAAAATATCAATGGAAAAGCAATTGCCAGTATTACTGTTTCCGGGTTGGTAAGTAGAATTACACCAGAATACTATGACCAATTAGTGAAAATCCTGGTAGATGCAGCCAACGAAATCTCGCATATGATTGGCTACAATGATCATTCTTAAAATTAGTACTAATAATACTTTTATTGAGTTTTTTTAATTAACACAGTAAATAATTAAATAATTTGGTAAGGAGAAAAAATTAAAAATGGCAGACATTATACTTATTGCCTTAGGTGGTAATGCCATCAAACAGGCTGATGAAAAAGGCTCTTCGGAAGAACAGTTCAAAAATTGTTATAAAACTACCGCATATATCTCTAATATTATTAAAAATCTTTCACCAGAAGATCGCCTGGTAATTACCCATGGCAATGGACCGCAGGTCGGTAATCTCATGGTTCAGCAGAAAGCTGCTCAGGATATTGTTCCTGCCCATCCGATGGATGTTGTTGGAGCTATGACTCAAGGGCAGATTGGGTACATGCTGCAGCAGACTTTAATGAATCATTTTAAAGAACAGAGGATTAACAAATCGGTTTGTGCGGTATTAAATCAGGTACTGGTAGACCGAAATGATCCGGAATTTGAGGGAGAAAATGCCTCCAAACCGGTAGGTAATTTTTTAACTGCTGAGGAAGCCCGTGAATTAAAAAATAAGCAGCCTGATTATATAATTAAAAAAGTAAAACCCAATGGTGAGCGTTGCTGGCGAAGGGTAGTTCCTTCTCCTGACCCAATTAGTAATTTAGACGGCGAGGTTATCAATAAATTAGTTGATGCTGGTGTGGTGGTAATCGCCTCTGGTGGAGGTGGCATTCCGGTACTGGAAGATGAAAATGGGCAATTAAAGGGTGTGGAGGCAGTAATAGATAAGGACTTAGCTGGTGAAAGACTGGCTGAGATTATCGGTGCCAATATATTATTTGTGTTGACCGATGTGGAAAAAGCTAAAATAAATTTTGGTCAGCCAGATGAACAGGAATTGGGAAAAATCACCTATGAAGCAGCCCGTAAATATTATGAGGAAGGTCAGTTTTTAGCTGGCAGTATGGGACCCAAAGTGATGGCCTGCCTCAGATTTATAGAAAATGGCGGAGAAAAAGCAATTATCTCCTCTTTAGACAAAGTTCTGGAAGCCTATCGGGGTGAAACAGGTACTATCATTGAGAAATAAGCAAGTTAATTAATAGAAAGATTAGTAAAATAAAATATTAAAGGAGTTTAATAGATGTTAAAGGGAAAGGATATTCTAAATACTGCTCAATTTACAGCTCAGGAACTCAATCTTATAATGAACACCGCGGCTAATTATGAATACCGGGTTAAAAAACAGGAGCAAATAAAAGATATGGCTGGTAAAGTGGTAGCCTGTCTCTTTTTCGAACCAAGCACCAGAACCAGACTTTCTTTTGAATCAGCTGCCAACAGGGTGGGAGCTCGGGTAATCAGTGTTGCCGGAGCGTCAAGTTCCTCTACTGCCAAAGGTGAAACTTTACAGGATACCATCAGAACGGTAGATGGTTATATTGATGTTATTGTGATGCGTCATTCTGAAATCGGCTCAGCTCAGGTTGCTGCTGATAATGCTATCCATCCAGTTATTAATGGTGGTGATGGAAGTGGCCAGCATCCTACCCAGGCACTTCTGGATATCTACACTATCCTTAAAGAAAAAGGTCATTTAGGGGGACAGACGGTAACCTTTTTGGGTGATTTAAAATATGGAAGAACCGTTCATTCTTTGGGTTATTTTATGACCCTTTATGGGAATAAGATGATCTTTGTTTCGCCCAAATCCTTACGTATGCCTGAAGAATTGACTGCTGATTTCCGTAGTCGTGGAGCGGAAATTGAAGAGACTGAAGATGTGCAAGAAGCCCTGGGCAAGAGTGATATAGTCTATGTTACCCGTGTACAAAGAGAAAGATTTGCCGACCCGGCGGAATATGAAAAATTGAAAGGTAGTTATATAGTAAACCGTGAGCTGATCAGCAAGGCGAAAAAAGGAATTACTATCCTTCATCCCTTACCAAGAGTTGATGAGATTTCTACCGATGTTGATGATTATGAGGGTGCCGCTTATTTCCGACAGGCTCACAATGGAATGTATGTCCGTATGGCTTTACTGGCATTGGTCAGTGGTAGTTTTTAAAAACTAAAAAGGGCGCAAAAGTAATACTGGAGAAGTAATAATAAATGACAATGACATCTAAAAGAAATACACCGATCTTTACCAATGGTATAGTGGCGGAACATGTTTTATTAAAGAATGGGTATTATAAAACTGTTTTTATCGCGCCACAGGTTGCCCAAACCGCCAAACCTGGTCAATTTGTTATGTTATCCAAATGGAATATAAAAGAATTGTTCTTGAAAAGACCCTTCAGTTTTTATGAGATTGAACCCGAAACAGGTCGTTTTTCTCTCTTATATAAAAAGGTAGGAAAAGGTACGGCTGTTCTGTCTGAGTCAAAACCGGGAGAGCAGGTAGAACTAATCGGTCCTTTAGGAAATGGTTTTATTCTGCCTGAAAAAGTAAAAAACATAGCTGTGGTTGCCCGGGGAATAGGGGTAGCGCCCCTGCTGCCTTTAATCAGGAAGGTCAAAAGTGAAAATAGAGGGATTTATAGTTTTTTATCAGCGAGCAGTAAGGAATTATTGTTTGCGAATGAACTGGTGGAAGCTGTGTCTTTGAATACTTACTATACCACAGACGATGGTTCTAAGGGATTACCAGGAAATGTAACCATGTTTTTAGAAGATCTATTGAGAGAAGACCCTGAGGCTATTGATGTTGTCTACACCTGTGGCTCAAAAAGATTAGCCAGACATATTGGAGAATTACAGCAAAGATACCATTTTCAGGCCTATATCAGCCTGGAAGAACGGATGGGTTGTGGAATAGGTGCCTGTAAGGGGTGTGTGGTCGAAACGAGCCATGGTTATCAAAGGGTATGCAAAGAAGGCCCAGTATTTCGGTTGGAAGAGGTAGTATTGAATGCCTGAAAAATTTGATTTGAAAATAAAATTAGGCTCATTATCTTTAAAAAATCCGGTAATGCCAGCCTCTGGTACCTTTGACATCAGGGATACTATTTTAAATAAAAGTCAGCTGAACAGGCTGGGAGCAGTAGTAACCAAGAGTATCTCATTAGAAAAAAGAACCGGTAATCCTGGCCCTAGAATCTGGGAGACCGAATGCGGGATGCTCAATGCAGTAGGGATACCATCTAAAGGGTGGGAGGAATTTCAGGAAAAAGAACTACCTCTATTAAAAGAAGCCAATGATACCATTATCGTCAGTATGGTAGGGCGAACTGAGGAAGATTTCTGTCACCTGGCGGGCAAACTTGATGAGATTGATGCTATCTCTGCACTGGAAATAAACCTATCCTGTCCCAATCTTAATGACGGTTTACATTTTGGCATAAATAAAAAGATAATGGCTGAACTGATTTACCATATTAAGCAGAATACCCAAAAGACGGTAATAGCCAAATTGTCTCCCAATGTATCAGATATAACTGAAATGGCTCAAGCTGCAGAGCAGGCTGGAGCGGATATTATAACCATAGCCAATACCCTGGTAGGGATGGCTATAGATATAGAGAAGCAGAAGCCCAGATTGGGTAATAAGGTGGGGGGATTATCAGGGCCGGCTATCAGACCTATAGTTGTACGTATGGTCTGGGAAACCAGTAAAGTGGTAAAAAT
>JAKPKS010000023.1 GCA_029553585.1 Candidatus Atribacteria bacterium
TTTGACATACATCGGTTTGCTGCTCTTTTTATTGTGGAAAGATACACAAAGCTTATTACACAAAGTTTGTGCTGGTTTAATAGGTTGTTTTACTCTCTGGAGTTTTGCCCTGATGTTTTTTTATCTACCCGCTACCACTCAGGGCACAGCTCCCCTATGGGATAATATTGCCTCACTGGGCTGGATTGGGTATGCCAGTTTTTACCTCTGGTTTTCTCTTATTTTTACTGACAAGAAAAATATACTCAAAAACCGGCTCATCTATCTCCTTCTTTTTACACCACCTCTGTTTTTTATCTATAAAAAATGGACAGGAGATCTGATTTCTCATTATATTCTGCAAAGCTGGGGCTGGGCTGGAATCTGGTCTAATTCCATCTGGACTTACCTGTTCTTTTCCTATTATCTGATACTGGTATTAACAGCTATAGGAATGATCTACGATTTTGGGAAAAGGACCAAAATACCATTAAAACAAAAACAAGCTCAGATTATACTCACCACATCTTTTATCTCCCTGACTATTGGCTTTTTTATTGAATTTTTGCTGCCTTTGCTAATTTTAGTCCAATTACCAACTTCAGGTAATGTGGTAAATTTAATTTTATCTACCGGCATAATTTACGCCATAGCCAAATATAAATTAGTAATGCTTTCCCCTGGTTTAGCAGTCCGACAGATAATTTCCACTATAGCTGATTCTTTATTAATTATGGATAGAGAGGGCTATATAGATAGTGTAAACCAGGCACTGCTCAACTTATCTGGTTATCAGAAGAAAGAGCTGCTAAAAAAGTCTATTGAATTGCTCTTTCCAAAGAGTGATATAGAAAAAATATGTCCCTACCCATCTGCCTTGAAGGAGACCGTAAGTAGAACAGAATTAAATTTAAAGACTAAGAGCGGTAAGCAAATCCCTGTCATCTTGTCCTGTACACCCATCATTGATGATATAGGGGAAACAGCAGGAATTGTTGGTATACTTACTGAAATAACGGAGCTAAAACGGGTCCAGAAGATATTACAAAATAGTCAGGCAGAGGCACTCAGCCTGTTTCAGCATAGTCCACTGGCTGGTATATGCCATGATGAAAATGGGCTCATCTTAAATATTAATAACAAGTTTACCGAATTGTTTGGTTATACATTGGGGGAAATGAAAGGGAGAAATATTAACGAAGGAATGATATTTCCAGATGAAAAAGCAGTTCAGGAAAGCGAAGAATTGACCCGAAATTCTTTAGCCGGTAAGGATATCAGGCATGAGACAGTGCGGCGGAAAAAAGATGGAACATTGGTTCCTGTCTATATTACGGTTGCTGAAGTCCTGAAACAGGGTACTGAAAAAGCAATTATTG
>JAKPKS010000209.1 GCA_029553585.1 Candidatus Atribacteria bacterium
AAGAAGTTAAAAAAGACACCTGTGTTTCTGGTGATTGTGCTAATGGTACTGGAACCATGCATTATGCTGATGGAAAAATCTATGAAGGTCAGTGGAAAAATAGTGTACCAAACGGTCAAGGCACAATGACCCTGCATGATGATACAGAATATGTTGGTCTGTTTAAAGATGGGAAACTTTGTGGTCAAGGAACAATGACTAACTCCATTGGTCTAAAATATGTAGGGCAATGGAAAGATGGCAAGTATGATGGTCAAGGAACACTATCTCACCCAGGTGGTTTAAAATATGTTGGGCAATGGAAAGATGGTGAGCATGATGGTCAAGGAACACTAAATACCCCTGATGGTAGAAAATATGTTGGCCAGTTTAAAAATGGAACACATAATGGGCAAGGTACACTTATAGAGCCTAATGGTAATAAGTATGTTGGGCAGTTTAAAGATGGACAGTATGATGGCCAAGGCACTATGATTTATTCTGATGGAGGTAAATATACAGGGGAATGGATAACTGGACAAAAACATGGCCAAGGTTATGGAATAGATGTTCTAATATTTTCTGATACTACTAATGATATTAGTAAAAGAATATATACTGGTCCATTCAAAGATGGCTTATATAATGGCCAAGGCACTATCTGTACATATGATAAGTTTGGTAATTTAAATTTTAAATATAAAGGTGGCTTTAAGGAAGGAAGATATTTTGGAAAAGGAATAGGGCTTTCCTATGATCGAAATGGTGTAATTACTTATACAGAATGCGGTTGGTGGGATGGTGATTTTTTAGGTGAACAATAGAGAAGCATTTCAGATTGATTTACTGAGGGGATAGTATGAAAAAAATTATCTTATGCATGTTACTTATTCTTATTATATAGGAAACTCTGACCAGTTCGGTAATGGACCAAGAGACACAATTGGTCTTATCTGAAGCATAAAAAGGCATATGTCAACTGGAAAAGTTATGGACAGGGGCCTTAAAATTTCGCGCGCTGTGCCGAAATTGAGAAAAAACGCAATTACATTGTATAGAATCCCCACCCGCTGAATAGAAAAACAGCGGTTAGAAATAATAGCATGAAAAAACTGGATTTTTAATAAAAATTGGCGGGTACAAAGCCTCACGGTCCCCGTTTCATTCTGAAATAACCGCCAATAAGAAGATGCGATTTACAGAGTTTCCTCCATTCGGCGTCAGCATTATGCGAAAAAACCACGGAATCAATCATTTCCGCGCAGCAGTCGGGACAGATCTCGGGATTTGTGTCAAAGGAGCTTTCAATGGCTTTGGCCCAGGTCTTTCGCGTTATCTGG
>JAKPKS010000210.1 GCA_029553585.1 Candidatus Atribacteria bacterium
ATTATTCTCATTATCACGTTTTTTGTTTTCCATTAAAAAGCTGCTATCAATACTACCTGAAAATTCATCTAAATTAGACAACTGCCGGAAAAGTGGATTTTGGAATGAGAGACGTGAAGTTTCTATTTCAAAATGGTAAAAGGGAGAGACGCCAGTCCAATCCAATTTACCAGCAACTGACACTGAACCCTCGCTACTTTCCGACTTGAGGGAATTTATAATTAATTCTTCCTGCTTTAATAAGAAATGAGCGGTAATATTTGGTAAGGTCAGGTTTTCTACCATCATTTCAGGAGTGGTTACCGTTCCCTGAATATCAAAAGCACCTGGGAAGCCCTGTACATTGACCGATAAATCAACCTCGCCCTGTATGGAAAAGTCCTTATATTCACCCATAAAGAGCGAGAGGTCATCTTTCAGAAGGGCAGCATTTACCGGTCCGGTGGTAATATTCAGGTCAAAATATAATTCCGGCTGGGTTAAGAGCAGCCCTTCTAATTGAAATGGTCTCTCCTCATAAAGACCATTCAATCCGGAGAGGGTAATTTCTGGTTTGATAAAATTTACTTCACCATTGATTTTTCGGAAGGGTATTTCATTTAGAAAAAATGGCTGAGCATCTCCCTCATAAAAGACCGCTTTTCCCTGCCAGTCGAGTTCGTTGTTTACTGATTCAGGAGAAATACTCAAATTAAGGTCTAAATCAAATTTCCCCCGGGAGACATTGAGTTGTTCCGCTGCCTCTAAGTAGTATTTAAAATGAGTTAAATCAGCATTTCGCAGATGAAAATCTAAGGAATATTCTCTTTTCTGGGTAAAAAAGAACCCGCTAAAGGATAACAAGGCATCATCCCTATCATCCCTGCCCTGCAGAGCAAAGGTTGTCTCAGGCCAGGTTGAAAAATCAAAATATCCTGAAACATTTTTTGCTTTAGTGGTAAGGGCATCTAGTTCATAATGATAAACTATCTCATCATGATAAACTAAGGAACTGTTTTTGAAGCTAACCCGTTCTATTTTTATATTTTCATTAAGGAATGCGAAATCAATTCCTAATTTTTTGAGCAGGTCAAATTCTCCCGCCCGGTTTCTGGTAAAACTGACCGAAAGGTCAGTGAAAGCAATATCCTTAATATCCAGTTGCCAGGTCTTACCTTGCCAGAAAGGGAAAAACAGGGCAAATTTAATTTCCAGCTTTTTGGCCTGAAGTAAAACCTCGGTATCATCACCATTCTTTTCCAATATTTCCAGATTAGAAAAACGAAGATTCCGGAAGGAAATGGTATCAGCAGAATCAATCTTTATCTTCTTCCCCATCAGATTCTCTAATTCTGTTATAAATAAAGACTTAACATGTTCCCGGAAACTTGAGGTGTTAATATAGGAATATGTTATTATTAACCCTGCCGTTAGAATACATACCAGAATCAAAAGAAAACGACCTAATCTATTCTTTTTGGATATACTATTCTTTGTTTTTGACATTCCTAATCCATTTTTAAAATTGATAAAAAAATTATTATAAAGACTTTATAAAACATAAGAAAAGACTTATGATTGGGGGGCATAGACCTTAAATTTTGGTCTATAATTATCCCAATATTATACCATAACATACAAATATAGCAGAAGAATTGCTGCTATATTTGTAGACCATTGTTTAGGTCAACCCTATTCTTATATCTATATATAGGCAGCGGCCAGATAATACCAGTAGTTTTATCCTTAAATAACTTGCTAATTAAAAAAAAGATTGTATATAATAGAGAACTGAACTAAAAAAATAATGTATATCGTATAAAGTATATTGTATATCGAAAATGCAAAACGTATTTGTCACTGCGAGCTTGCCCTTCAGGCAAGCGTGGCAGTCTCATACCCTGTAGCCCGCATTCTTTATCTGTTTTCTATTTTGTATTTTTATTTAACTATATACGTTATACTGCATGCGGTATCTTTCTTTAAAGATTGTGGGTATAAACGGATGTGATCGCCACGTCGCTGCGCTCCTCGCGATGACAGAAAAGAAAAAGCTCCTCGCGATGACAATCTCGTCGTGTGTTTTACGTTTTGTGTCTTACGTAATACAAAAAACTAAAAACTCTACTCTTTAGTCACTGCGAGGCAGCCCCTATGCTCTAATTCTGGGCTGTCGTGGCAGTCTCATACCCTGTAGCCCGCATTCTTTAATGTTATACGTTATACTGCATACAGTATCTTTACTTTGAAGATTGTGTGCATAATTGGATGTGATCGCCACGTCGCTACGCTCCTCGCGATGACAGAAAAGAAAAAGCTCCTCGCGATGACAGGGGAGGAATATTTTTGATTTATTATTACGTAAGACGCAAGACGCCAGGCTGTGTCAAAATTGTTTCTATGAATAATTTACCTCCACTTATGGTATTAATTTAACCAAAATATGGGATTAGATGATAAATATATGGTATAAAATACACTTTGTCCTCCACTTTACTGTATTTTTGGCTTAAAAAGG
>JAKPKS010000217.1 GCA_029553585.1 Candidatus Atribacteria bacterium
AGCAGTCTTTGACCGGGAAGGACAGTTTTATTTTGGCAACTGGAATGAGATACTCTCTGATGAACTGTTAAAGGCAATTTATGGGGTAAACTTAAAGATATGTGAGGTAGAAAAAGTGTGCCGCAAAGCATGTATTGCCCCTGGGTTCAATAATAAGTGTACTAATTAATTATTTAATCAGACAGAAAAAAACAGAAAAGAATAGAGGAAGAATCAAGATACTAAGGAATACTAAGGAGATAAAGGTATATAAGGATTTAAAATGATTAGAGGAGTAAAGGAAGTAGATTTATGTTAATTGATGCTATATTAAAAGAAGCCAGGCTCTATCTGGCAGGTAGAATTATTAGAGATGCAGTGCTGGGAGTTTCTTTGATAGGTATCGAGCTGGACAATAACGATATCGGCCTTTCTTATATGTTGAGGGACCATCTGCCGGCAGGTTGTTCAGTCTTTGGTTTTGCCCAGGAGATTATTGGTGCCAACGCCTTTGAGGTAGCCCAACTGGCTAAAGAGGGTACCGATGATGCTCAAAGGGGAGTGGGAATAGCAGTACTTGCTGCCGGTACGCGGCAGTTGGCTTTGCCTGATGAAGGTAAAAAAGATGCTTGTTTCGGGGTAAAGGTGGAGCCAGGTGATGTGATAGGCATGATTGGCCTCATTCCTCCGGTAGCAGAAAGGCTGGCACATCTGGCAAAAAAATTAATAGTATTTGATGAAGGTATTTCTTTAGAAGGTAGTGGGCGAGCACTTGCAGAGCAAATTCAGCCAATGGAAAAACAGGACAAACTTTTACCCGAATGTGATATTGTTATTATTACCGGAAGTACCTTTATCAATCATAGCATCGATCACCTGCTTGAGGTTTGCAAAGATGCCAGAGAGATAATACTGGTTGGTGCATCTACCCCGATGTATCCCGGCGCTTTTCGATCAACCAATGTAACAGTATTGGCCGGCTCCTGGTGGGATAGTCTACAGAAAAAAGAGCTGTTTAAAAAGATTTCCTTAGCCGGCGGAATCAGCCATATTTCAGGGGCTATGATTAAAAAGGCTGTAAGTATTAGCAAGTATTAAAGAATAGAATAAAGTAGAATAGATTCGGTTGATAAGATAGTAACAGAAAATATGAAAAATTTTTGGTCTGAACAGAGATATCAGCAATATATTAAATCCATCTCTTTCTGGAATTACCCGGAAATACCCTTTGGACCTTTTTTGAAGAAGATAATAAAACCTGATGATATAGTGGCCGATATTGGCTGTGGATTTGGAGTAGCCAGCGTTTATTTAGCTCAACTCTGCCGCAAAGTATATGCCATTGATCAGGATTCCTTTGCCCTGCAAAAGGTTGAAATTGCTGCCCGAGAAAAAGGTGTAAATAATATAGAAACCATCTGTGCGGTCTGGCCGAATCTTGACCTTGGGCAATGTGATGTTATTGTAGCATTGTATCATTACCATTTTGCCCATCAAGCTGAAAAAATAGCAAAATTGAAAGAGATGACCGGGAGGGCAGGTATTATAAGCTGCCAGGGAACAAAGGAAAGAGAAAGTTTCCATCTTGATCTAAAAAAAAGACTTGGTTTGCCTTGGACTGAAAATGATATGAATTGTGAAAATGGATGTTATGTAAAGGGGAGATTGGAGCAGGCAGGGTTTCAGGTCAAATGTGATATGGTTCCACATGATTTTGGACAACCGGTTGATAGCATTGAAGAGGCCGCTTT
>JAKPKS010000048.1 GCA_029553585.1 Candidatus Atribacteria bacterium
AAACGCCCCACTATTATAGTATAACTAACAGCATAATGTGCATAAAGTATAGCTTAACTTGCTATTATCTTTAATATTATACTTACAAAAAATAAACATTAAAGATGCTATGCCAGGAGATACTATCATGACACAGCCTGAATGACTAAGAAAAGCATATATAATTAAAAAAAAGAGTAAAAGGGTAAAGAGAAAGAGGGGTTATGGGAAAAGGAAGAATAGTGATTGTGGGGGCAGGCCCGGTAGGGTGTTATACTGCACAATTATTAAAGAAAATTGGCTATAACCCGATATTAATAGAAGAACATATCGAGGTGGGGAAACCAGTGCAATGTGCCGGTATAGTCTCTTCAGATATTATTTCTCTGGTGAAACCCTTTATTACTGATGATGCTGTCATAAATACCATTAATAGTTTCTCTATCTATACTCCCTGGGAGGAAAGTTTTGCGATTAAGAAAGAGGGGGTGGCAGTAATTTTAAATAGAGAGAAATTTGATACCAGCTTAGGTAAAGATTTAGAAATTCATTTAGGGGAGAAGGTTTCTTCCCTTGAACAGAACAATGGTATTTACCTGGTAAAGACTACGCAGGGAAAAGAGTACGAAGCCGATATTTTAATTGGAACAGATGGAGTAGATTCCCTGGTTCGTGAGTATCTTTTACAAAAATGCATAGATAAAAAGAGTTACCGAAATACTAAATTGGATTATTATTTTGGTTTACAATATCAGATAGAATTATCTGACCCTAGTCAACTATTACATGCGAATGTGATTCAGGTTTTCTTTGATGAGGATATTCCCTTTTTTACCTGGATAGTGCCGGAAAATAGTCAACTGTTACGTATTGGCGTGGTATCTGAGCAGGGAAAAAAGGTATTAGATCGTTTTATCAGAGAAAAAAATATAAAGGGCAAGATAAGAGGGATAGTTACCGGTAAGATTCCGGTAGGATTTATCCCCACTTCCAGCCAAGGGATTGCATTAGTTGGAGATGCAGCCTGCCAGATTAAACCTTTAACTGGTGGAGGGCTTTCCTATGGTTTGCAATCTGCTCAAATACTGGTTGATTGCATAAAAGAAGGGGAGCTTGAGCAATATGATGAGAGATGGAAAAAAAAGTTTGGACAGGAAATTAGATTTGGCATAAGGGCACGGAAAATTTATGAAAAATTAGATGGAAATCAAAGAGCTGAATTATTCCAATTATTTAAAAATAATTCTGATTTTATAGAACAGGTGGTTGATTTTGATAATCATTCTAAATTATTTAAAGAGGTTTTTCAAAGGCCAAAATTAGTATTAGAGGCGGGTAAATTGTTAAAACATTATTTACAAGAATTAGCCAGAGATTTTTTTAAATAAAACGGAGGTATCAGGTGGATTATTTTAAAAAATACCAGGAATGGCTTAACAGCCCCTACCTGAGTAAAGAAAATAAAGAAGAATTGCAGACTATAGCTGATGATAAAGAGGAGATTATAGACCGTTTTTTTAAAGATTTAGAGTTCGGAACAGCGGGAATACGGGGTAAAATGGCTATAGGGGCTAATCGTATGAATGTATATACTGTTGGCCAAACTACTCAAGGACTGGCTAATTATTTATTAACAAAAGTGGAAAAAGGACGGGAAAGAGGTGTGGTGATTGCCTATGACCCACGTCATAAATCCCGGGAATTTGCCGAGCAGATAGTTCGGGTTTTGGGTGCTAATGGTATTAAAACATATTTATTTGATGACATAAGACCTACTCCGGAGCTTTCTTTTGCGGTAAAGATGATTGGCGCTGCGGCTGGTATCGTGGTTACCGCCAGCCATAATCCGCCGGAGTACAACGGCTATAAGGTATATGCCGGAAATGGAGCTCAGATACTGCCTGAGGTAGCTGATGATATCATTGCCGAAATAGGTAAAATCAAAGATTATTCTGAAGTAAAGATGATTTCCCTGGAAGAAGCTAAGGAGAAAGAGCTCCATAGAGTATTGGGTGAGGTGTTTGACCGTGTATATTATGAGAAGGTTAAGACACTATCTTTAAGCAGAAATGAGGAGGTGGATAAAGAAATAAAGATTGTCTACACGCCTCTGCATGGCACCGGAAATATTCCTATTAGAACCATCTTAGACGATATGGGTTATAAGAATGTTTTTGTGGTAGAAGAACAAGCCCTTCCCGATCCGGAATTTTCTACAGTAAAATCCCCCAATCCTGAAGATCCGGAGGTGTTTGAAAAAGCGGTAGCGTTGGGGGAGAAGGTTTCAGCAGATATACTGATTGCTACAGACCCTGATTGTGATCGCATTGCAGTGGCAGTCCTTTCTTCCTGCGGCAAATTTGTCAACCCCCCTTCACAGTTTCATAGCAAAGATTTTCTCTCCCGTGATCATTGCGATGATTCTCTCTCCCCCAGTCATATCAAGGACTCTCTCTCCCCCAGTCATTGCGAGGAGCGTAGCGACGAAGCAATCTCAGCTATGGGTACATCTAAGTCTAATAGGAATTACATATTCTTAAATGGTAATCAGACCGGAGTTTTGCTGATAGACTATATTTTAAAGAGACGGCAGGAAAAGGGTAAATTGCCTAAGGGTGGATTTATTATTAAAACTATCGTTACCTCAGAGATGGGCAGGGTAATTGCTGATAGTTATAATATTGCTACTTATGATACGCTAACCGGATTTAAGTTTATCTGCAATAGAGCAGAGGAATTGGAGAAGGAAGGAGGAGTGTTTTTGTTTGGCTATGAAGAAAGTATTGGTTATACTGCGGGAAATTTTGTGCGGGATAAGGATGCTGTAATCAGTGCTATGTTAATTGTCGAGATGGCTGCTTATTACAAGAAGAGGGGAATGACTTTGCTCAATGTTTTAGCTGAACTTTACCGGAAGCATGGTTATTTCCTGGAACATCTGGAATCCATCTACCTGGAAGGGGTAGAGGGAGAGCATAAGATGGAAGAAATTATGGCTGCCTTCCGGGAGAAATTTCCCGAGATTCCAGGGATGAACATATTGCGTAAAGTAGACTACAAAACTTCTTTTCAATATGATTATGTAACACAAAAGGGAGAGATAGTCGAACTACCCCCATCGGATGTTTTGAAATGCCTTTTTGATGATGGCTCCTGGTATGCTATTCGTCCTTCCGGTACCGAACCAAAGATAAAGATTTATATGTCATTGGCGGGAAGGGATAATATCGAAGCAAAGGAAAAATTAAAAAGGATTAAATCGGTCGTTTTTAGTAAAATTGAAAAAATTATGCAATAATTCGTCTTTGAAAGGTATACTGTACAATTTATATTATATATCGAAAATGCAAAATAAAAGCCTGCTTCCCTTTGCCGCTTTTCGCAATAACTAAGAATGAGTATTTTCTTTTCTAACGCATGATGTAAGGCGCAAAACGCAAAACGTAAGACGCATGACGTCAGGCTGTGTCAAAATTGTTTCTATGAATAATTTACCTCCACCTATGGTATTAATTTAACCAAAATATGGGATTAGATGATAAATATATGGTATAAAATACACTTTGTCCTCCACTTTACTGTATTTTTGGCTTAAA
>JAKPKS010000054.1 GCA_029553585.1 Candidatus Atribacteria bacterium
CTTTTGTTATTAAAAACTCCAGCAAAGCAATTGGTTTACAGGATAAAGCTAATCTGACCCGTGCTGAAATGGGAGAAATCCTTGGCCAGATCACTACAGAATGGGACTTCACCACAGCTAAAAATCTGGCTGAGGCAAATCTGACCGTTGCCAGTGCAAAAGACAAGGGAAATGTGTTTATACTGGCACCTAATGATGGAACTTCCCGTGCTATTGCCGATGCCTTTGCTGATGATAAAGACGTAAAGAGTTATGTTATCACCGGTCAGGATGCAGAAATACCATCAGTACAATACATAATTGATGGTAAACAATCGATGACTGTCTTGAAAGATGTTCGGACTCTGGTAAAAGATGCCAGTGATGCAGCGGTAACATTTTTGAAAGGCGGTGTACCAGAGGCCACACATACCTATAATAATGGAAGAATTGATGTTCCGGCTAAACCTTCCCAGGTTATTGCAGTTGATAAGAGCAATGTGAAGGCCGCTATAATCGATTCCGGCTACTGGGATGCTTCTGAGTTTACCGGCTTAAATTAATAGGAAATAGTACTTAACTAAGTAAGACAGAAAATATTAAATTTATCTTAACCTTATAGGCTGATAAGCTGGGCGAAGTGGGTTTTTTCTTAAAATAAAAACTCACTTCGCTCAACTTAGACTATCAATCCATCTTCACTACTTTGTTATTTTATAATCTTAACCAAGAGGAAAGCTAATGGCTGAAAAAATACCGGTTGTGAAAATGTGTAATATTAAAAAAAATTTTGGTGGCGTACAGGCCCTCAAAGGTGTGGACCTGGTATTGCATCATAATGAGATACTGGGATTAGTTGGGGATAATGCCGCTGGAAAATCTACTTTGATGAAAATTCTTAGTGGCGCCTATATTCCTGATGAAGGTGAGATATTTGTGGAAGGTAAGAAAATAAATATGGCCAGTTCTCAGGATGCCCATCAGCATGGAATTGAGATGTTATACCAGGATTTGGCACTGGCTAATAATCTTGATGTAGTGGCCAATGTCTTTATGGGAAGAGAAAAAATGAACCTCAAATTAGGCTCCATAGGTATACTTGATGAACACTCTATGGAGAGGGAAACAGAACGCCTTCTGGATAGGCTTAAGATTGATCTTTCTTCTGTTCGTTTAAAGGTAGAGAGCCTTTCCGGCGGACAACGGCAATCTATTGCTATTGCCCGGGCAACTGCTTTTAATGCCAAAGTCACTATAATGGATGAACCGACCGCCGCCCTCAGTGTTGCTGCTATTAAAAAAGTTTTGGATCTGGTCAAAGAACTGAAAGCACAGGGCAGTTCTGTTATTATCATAAGTCACCGTATTGAGGATATCTATCAGGTTAGTGATCGGATGATTGTCCTTCGTCAGGGCCGAAAGGTCTGTGATACTGAGGTCACTGGTGATATTGATACTTTTCGGGAGCATGTGGTGGCATATATTATTGGCGCACGTGACGACTATGCGAATGGAGGAGGAAAGCAGGCTGATGGTAATTGTAGGTAAGTCTGATGAGTCTACTTTAATCAGGGATGCTCGCAGGGTATTACAGGAAAACATTCGCGAATGGGGTATGTATATTGCTTTGCTGATTATTATGACAATTTTTACTATCACCACCAGGGGTGTTTTTCTCTCCTCCCGAAATATCAGTAATTTAATAAATCAGACCGGATATATAGCGGTATTAGCCATTGGAATGACACTGGTAATCATCATTTCTCATATTGATCTATCTGTAGGCTATCTTTCCGGTTTTTTGGGTGCAGTAGCAGCAACTGCCATGGAATTCTGGCATATGTCCGCCCCTGTCAGTATTTTATTAATAATAATTCTAGGGGCTCTAGCCGGTTTTCTAAGCGGTTTTCTGGTAGGACAAATGAAAATTCCTGCTTTTGTAGCAACATTAGCCGGTTGGTTAGGTTACCGAGGGGCTTTGCAGCTGGTAACGATGCACAGAGGTACAGTGGTTATTACCAATAATGCCTTTAATGCCATAGGAAATGGCTATATTCCTGATATTTCTTTTCTTCCCGATTCAGGTTTTTTAGCCGGAATACACCAAATGACCCTGGCACTGGGAATACTGATCATCGTACTTTATATTATAAGTGAAATAAACAGGCGTAACAGAATGCTATACCACAAGTTTAAAGTATCCCCTCTACACCTCTTTATTATAAAAATGGTTTTTATGTCAGCTTTAATAATGGTTATTACCTGGATATTATCAGGCTATAGGGGATTGTCCTGGACTGCAGTGATTGTGATAGTGGTGGTTTTGTTATACCATTTCATAATGAACCGTACCAATTTAGGCCGACATATCTATGCAGTTGGCGGTAATCCTGAGGCAGCGCAATTAACCGGCATCAGTGTAAAAAGAATAACTTATATCGTATTTTGTTCTATGGGAATACTTTCTGCCCTGTCAGGTATTCTTTATGCCTCCCGTTTTAAGTCAGCCACCACCACCGCAGGAACCTTATTCGAACTGGATGCAATAGCAGCTGCTTTTGTAGGAGGCGCCTCACCCTCCGGTGGAATCGGGAAGGTTAGCGGTTCAATTGTAGGGGCGCTGGTAATGACCTCCCTGACCAGCGGTATGAATTTGATGGGAATTGATATATCCTATCAATATATTGTCAGGGCACTTGTTTTGGTAGCTGCAGTAGTATTTGATGTAGCAACACGTAACAAAAAAGAAGAGATAGTTTAGATAGAGTCAATCACAGGGTAAAGATTTCTTTTTGAAAGTACCGAGATAGGCGGCTTCCACCTCAGGATTGGTTAACATCTCTTTGGAATCTCCCTGCATAATAATATTGCCGGTCTGAATCACATAGACCCGATTGGATAGTTTTAAAGCCTGCCGGGCATTCTGTTCTACCAGAAGGATGGTAACACCTTCAGAATTGATTCTTTTTAACTCTTTAAAGATATCCCTGATAATTATTGGTGCCAATCCTAAAGATGGTTCATCCAGTAAGAGGACTTTGGGTCTGGACATTAAAGACCTGGCTATAGCCATCATCTGCTGCTCCCCTCCGGAGAGGGTTCCAGCATATTGCTTTTGCCGCTCTTTCAAAATTGGGAAAAGAGAAAATACCCAGTTCAGGTCTTCTTCCAGCTTATCCCGATCTCTTCTGGAAAAAGCACCCATCATCAGATTTTCATAAACGGTTAGCGGGGCAAAGACCTGTCTTCCTTCAGGGGTAAGGGTAATACCCTGGTTAATCACCTTGTAACTTTTTCTGGCCAGTGGTTCATCCTTCAGAAATATCTCACCACTCTCACGGGGTACTATTCCCATAATAGTCTGCATCAAAGTTGATTTACCGGCACCATTGGAGCCAATCACACTGACAATCTCTCCTTCTTTAATGTAAAGAGAGACTCCATTTAATGCTTTTATGGCGCCATAACTTACATGAAGATCTTTAATTTCCAGGATGGGCTTTTCTGTCATTGTTACCATCATTCATCTACCTCTTCCCCCAGATATGCTTTTAACACTTCAGGATGACTCTGTATTTCCACAGGAGTGCCTTCAGCAATTTTGTTACCAAAATTCATACAGATAATATGTGAGCATATCTCCATAACAACGTCCATATGATGCTCAATTACCAGTATGGTAAATTTTCTTTCCCGGTGAATATCAATAATCAGAGCATTCAGGTCGTTGACCTCTTCTGGATTCATCCCGGCTGCAGGTTCATCCAGAAATAAAAATTTTGGTTCCAGGGCCAGAGCCCTGCCAATCTCCAGCCTGCGTTGCATGCCATAGGGAAGTGTTCTGGCTTTCTGCTCAGACCTCTGCTCCAAACCAACTCTGGAAAGTATATTCATACTTCTTGCCTTAATCTCTTTTTCCTTCTTTCTCCACCCACCCAGATGAGTTACAGCCTCTCCAAAGGAATAGGAATGGTGTTGCTGCACAGCCACCATTACATTTTCCAAGGCGGTTGAATTGGGGAAGAGTCTAAGATTCTGGAAAGTTCTGGCCATTCTTTTGCCAATAGCCTGATAGGTTTTCAGTGAGGTGATATCTTCGCCTCCAAAAAATATTTTTCCGCTATCTGGATGATACACTCCGGTAATAAGGTTAAAAATAGTTGTTTTACCGGCACCATTGGGACCAATAAGTCCGGCTAATTCCCCTTCTTCAATAGAAAAACTGATATCGTTGACTGCCGGCACTCCACCAAAATATTTAGTCAGATGGTCTAAACTCAGAATAGTATTATCAGATATTTCTGTCATTTTGTTTTCCTGTTATCTTTTGAAGAATACTTTTCCATTGCTCTTGCTTTTAGTGCTTTGAATATATTCGGTCCAAATTCATACTGTCCCAGAATTCCCTCAGGCCGAATAACCATGATGGTAACCAGAATTAATCCATAGATTAACATACGGTACTGGGATATGGGGCGGAAAAGTTCAGTAACTAGTGTAATTATTATTACTCCCAGCAGGGTGCCAGACATAGAGCCTAATCCCCCAAAGACCACCACTGAAGTAATTTCGGTTGATTTCATCATATCAAACATAACAGGTTGAATGAAAGATAAAAATCCACCCAGTAATGCCCCGGCAATTCCACAATAAAAACCAGATATAACCAGACTTAAAATTCGATATCTCGCCGTATCATAACCGAGCAGAGAAGCAGCAATATAATCATCACGGCAAGCCTTAAATGCCCTGCCAAAACGACCATGAATCAGATTAAACATAAAAAAAGCCATAATAATAAAGAAACAAAAGGCTACTGCCAATGTGGAATAAGACGGTATTCCTGGAAATCCTCTGGCTCCCCGGGTAAATTTACCTCCGTTTTCTAGAATAAGTCTTATTGCCTCGCCAAGGCCGATGGAAGCAATAGCATAATAATCGCCTACCAGCTTGAGGGTTGGAACACCTATAATATAAGCTACCAGAGCCGCCAGAACACCACCGGTCAGTATGGCTGGAATAAAGAAAAAATTGTATCTCAAAGTTAGGATAGCCGCAGTATAGGCGCCTACGGCCATATATCCGGCATGTCCTAAAGTAAATATTCCAGTATAGCCGGTGAGTAAAGACACTCCCATCGCCGCAATAGCATTAATGCAGAGCAAAATAAGAATTCCTTCGGTATAAGCAGACATAGATAAGCCTCCTTACACTTTCTCGCCAATATCTTTTCCAAACAAACCCTGGGGACGAATCAGCAGAGTAAGAACCAGAAAGAAAAAGACCACCAGATCCCGCAACTGGCTGGAAATGAAACCGGCAGTAAGCATCTCAGCCAGGCCTAACAATATGCTGCCTACCACAGCTCCAGGAAGAGAACCCAGTCCCCCTATAACTGCCGCCACAAAAGCCTTGATGGTAATCGCTCCTAATTGAGGATAGAGGGTATATCTAACCGATAGAAAAATTCCTCCTACTGCAGCCAGAGTACCGGCAATGAAGAAAGTCAGGGAAATGAGTAGATTGACATTAACTCCCATTAAGCCAGCTATTCTTAAATTATAGGCAGCAGCTCTGATGGCTAAACCCCATTTGGTTTTTGTCAGTATTAACTGCAATATACCCAGAAAGACCACTGCCGCTATCAGGGAAATCACATCAAAGGCACTGGTGGTAGCTAAACCGAAAAGATTAAGTGGTTGGGTAGGTATGATGTCTGGTAAGGCTCGAAATCTTCCGCCGATAGTAACTACAAATATGTTTTCTATAACAATACTCATACCCATTGAGGCAATAAGGAGATAGAGGGTATTATTGGTATGTTCTCTGATGGGTTTATAAGCCACTCTTTCGGTCAAAACTGCCGTAAAACCAGCTCCAACCAGAGAAATAAAGCTGGCTACCAACATCCCGGTTCCCATGTTCTTAAGCGCAAAATAACAGATGTATCCCCCTATAACCAAAAAACCACCATGGGCAAAGTTGGAAAACATGAGAATTGAGTATACCAATGAATAACCAACCGCAATGAGTGCATAAACTGAACCAAGAGATAAGCCATTTATAATTTGTTGTAGAAGAATGACTTTTCACCTCTTTCTGCAAGAAAAACGGGCACGAACCATCCCTTCGTGCCCGCAAGGAAAAATCAGCCTTTACTTAATATCTGAAGGATGGAAGAATAAACTAAGGCTTAACTTTTGTGAAAAATTGCGCTCTTCCGTCTTTAGCAATCAGCACAATTCCTTCTTTATCCTTGGGATTATGAAATTCATCCATAGTAATGGTTGCATGGTGAAGCTTTACATTTTCACTGGCAGCAAGTGCATTGGCTATCGCAGTGGGATCTTCAGAGCCTGCTCGTCTGATAGCATCAACAACCAGATAGATAGCATCATAGCCCAAAACTCCATTGACAAATTCTTTACATTCATCATTGTATTTTTCCTTATATGCTGCAAAGAAAGCAGCCATCGCCGGGTCTTCTGGAGCAACATGGTTAATCCAGTATGAATTTTCCATAGCATCACCGGCAATTTCCCACATGAATTCTCCATAACCATCTCCACCGACAAATATGATATCATCCATTCCCAGTTCACGTGCCTGCTTCATAATGAGTGCCATCTCCTTACCCATATTGGGGAGAATCAGGACATCAGCTTTTTTATCCCGAATTTCGGTAAGCTGGGCACGGAAGTCCACATCTGTTCCAGCACGAAAAGCTAGATCTGCTACAATTTTGCCACCATAATCAAGGTAATTGTCAATGAAGAATTCACGTAGACCATGAGAATAATCATTTCCAATATCATAAAGAATAGCAGCATTCATTCTTTTCAGTTCATTAGCAGCGAAAAATGCAATCAGTTTCCCCTGATAGGGATCGGTAAAGCATATCCGGAAAGAATAAGGATATACTTTTCCGTTGGCGTCAACAGTAACCTGAGGGTTGGTTGAAACGGTTCCCACCTGCGGAACTTTAAGTCTATTCACAACAGGAGCTGTGGCAATATTTATTCCACTGCCATTAGCGCCGACAATAGCAACAACCTTGTTCTCTTCAATCATACGGCGAACTGCGTTTACAGCATCCTCTGCCCTGGTGCGGAAATCATAGACTACCAACTCTAACTGTTTACCGAGAACTCCACCCTGTGCATTAATTTCATCAATTGCTAAAAGCTCAGTTTTTTCTTCGGTCTGTCCGTAGGCAGCCCAGTCTCCGGTAAGTGCTGCCAAACAACCAATTTTAATTGTATCAGCAGCAAAAACACCGGGTGCACAAAAACCTAAAACCAAAAAAATCAGCAAAAAAACAACACCAACTCTTCTTAATAGATTCATTTTTTTTCCTTCCTTTAATTTTAATTATTTTAAAATTACTTAACTATTCTGTGATATATCATAAACGAAATTTTTTGTCAAGAAATAGTACACTTATAGTGCCTGCCAAAGTGTCATATCATTACCATCATTTTTTCCATTTTTGCGTGAGGTGACGCAATACTCATATAGTGCCTTATATCATTTAAATGCTCTATTATAAATGCCTCTTCTATCCCCGGTGGCGCATATACTGTGTAAAGGACACTGCTGGTTTCCTCACTTATCCGGCTTCGGTAATCCGGTCCATAGATGATACTGGAAATAATTCCTTCCTTATCCTCCATCACCATATCACCGGGTGGTAATTCCTTTTCCATACCATTTAAAAGAATATAACTTTCACTTCCTTTTGACAGATCCACACTGATAGGTAAATTAATTGAATCAAAGTCATGGGCAGCGGTAAGTAATAAATTTTTTAATTCAGCCATAAACATAATCAGAACCAGGGGATTGATCTTGGGAATAGATCTATCTTTGAAAATGACAGATTCTAATTGCAGCAGTACATGATAAGTCTTTTTAAACGATTTGTAATAATCTACATAGCTTTTGAGGGGTTCTGTCAAGATAAGATCTGAACGGCTGAGATCACCATATTTATG
>JAKPKS010000219.1 GCA_029553585.1 Candidatus Atribacteria bacterium
TCTTTTTAAAAACTATATACTAAAACCATGAACTAAAAGTTTATCTCTGTTAGCCGCAAATACTATTGATCAGTTCTGCAAACTTATTATGAATCTCAAATCTCTTTATCTTCAATGTTTCAGTCAGTTCTCCGGTTTCAACCGAAAAAGCACTGGCACACAGGGCAATCCCCATCACTGTTTCATATGGGTTAAATCCATTTTCCCGGGAAATTAATCTTCTCACCTCTTGCTGAAAGAGAGATACAATCTGAGGGTGTTTTATTGATTCACTTATATTTTCAAACCTTATCTTTTCTTTTTCCCAGAAGGCTTTGAGATTTTCATAATTGGGTACAATGAGGACACCCAAACGCGGCTTATCCTGTCCCACTACCACAGCCATATTGATAAAGGCGCTTTCCAATAACTTTTCTTCCAGAGGTTGGGGCTCCACGTTTTCTCCTCCTCTTAGTACTATGGTATCCTTTGAACGGCCTACCAGTTGCAGATAATTTCCATTTTTTGTCTTTCTTCCTAGGTCCCCAGTATTAAACCAGCCATTCTGGAAAACCTGTGCAGTCGTTTCTTCATTCTTATAATAACCCTTCATAACCATAGGCCCTTTGGTAAGTACTACGCCTACCTCACTATGGGGCAACTCTTTTTGAAGATTATTCTTATCTGCCACTATAATCTCTGCCTCTGGCATAGTTATACCCACCGTAGATATGATGTTAGCCTCGGGATTTCGGGCAGAGATAACAGGAGCAGTCTCTGTTAGCCCATATCCTTCACAGACCAGAATGCCCGCTATATCAAAAAATTTATCCACATTTTCCGGCAGAGCTCCACCGCCACTGATGGCAAATCTCAATTCTCCGCCAGCCACTTCTCTAATTTTCTGATATACTAACTTATCAAATAATCGGTAGAGCCATCCAATCCGGAGCATGGTCTTTTTGGCTTCCCTTATTTCCTCGTTTGAGAATTCCATTCTATCAAACAGGGGAATTCTGTTTTGGGCAGTTCTTTCTGCCTTTTTATATCTGGCACCCACTTTAAATGCTAAATCAAATATCTTACTTTGCAGTGCACCGCCCTTTTTAGCTTTAGCTATAGCACCCTGGTAAACACTCTCCCATATTCGGGGGACACTGGTCATGATAGTTGGTTTTTCAGCGATGAGATCCGGGAGCAGGACCTGTTTGTAGGGTTTACTATATGCAGTTGAAGCCCCTACCGTGAGTGATAAATACTCTGCTGTCCTTTCAAAGATATGCCAGGAAGGTAAAACTGACAGGAAGCGGTCATTTTCATTGATTTGCTGTACCGGAGGCATTACCCGCACATTATGAACAAAATTAGCATGTACCAGCATGACTCCCTTGGGAGCTGCTGTAGTGCCTGAGGTGTAAATAATGGTTACCAGATCATCTTCCCGTACCTTAGCTGCTATCTCCTCAAAACGGTTGTCACCCTGTTCGACAAGTTTTTGCCCTCTCTCAGCAATATTCTGATAGGAATAAACCTGAAAAGAATTATGCTGGTAAAACTCCTGGCTAATGGTGCAACATCTTAAGAGCAGGCTTTCTTTGTTAAACTCAGCTGGCACATCATCACTGGTTAATTCTAAAAACTCATTCTGGTGATTTTCCAGATATTCTACTAAAAACTCTTTAGCAGCAGGGGATAAAAATATTGTCACATTTTCATGTCTTAAGGCATTATTTATTGCCTTTTTAAACTTTTTATTGATTTCCTTACCATCTTTAAAAGGCAGGGGAATAGTCCATTCAGGGGCATCTCCCGGGTCGGCAAAAATATTGATTTTATCAATTAATATGATGTTTTTTATATTTGGCAAAGGGTGGGGAGCTTGTAGAAAATTAGTCAGCTGCTTTTCACCTTCTAAAAACACTGCACTAGAATCAGAGTGGTTAAGCTTAAAATAGATGTCTTTAGAGGAGCTATTTTCACTACAGGGCACATCCACTATCCTTAAATGAATCATAGCCATATCGGAAATAATCCATTCCAGTCTATTTTCGCTGATTAGTCCCACATGGTCTAATTCTTTTAAACCAATATCGAGAAGCCCTGTCCCTAAGCATTTAATCTTTTGGTAAAATTCCTGATAGGTAATCGGAACAAATTTTCCATCTTGCTTAATTTTAAAAGCAGGTTTTTCAGCATATTTTTTTACATTATCTTTTATTATTTCAGTTAAGGTCTTATAAGCAGGCATCTAATCCTCCCTGTCTGGTTTTATAATAGAAAGATGTTAGAAGCAGGTACTGGTAGCTACTATTCTATTATCATATCATCAATGTCAAATAATAGTAATATAAAGAAGTATTTCGTGTATTCGTTATGAGTCATGCGTTTTGCGTCATGCGTTAAAAATCAAAGAAAAAGAAAGGTGTGGGCATAAGTGAATGAAGCTGCCAATTGCGTCATGCGTCGTGCGTTCTGCGTCTTGAGTTAAAAAGAGTTTAACCAGGACATATGTTACACACAGTAGCTGGGGTCAGGTCTCAACATTTGACACATCCAGTCATTGAGGCGATATTGCGGTTGTTCACTGACAAGAGAGGGCTGATTTTTCGCAATCGGCTCTCTCTTTTTATTCAATTAACG
>JAKPKS010000068.1 GCA_029553585.1 Candidatus Atribacteria bacterium
CACTGTTGTCTGGGATGGAAATGATAACAGAGGTTGCCCTGTTTCCAGCGGTGTGTATTATTACAAAATGAAAGCTGGGAAATATAACAGCACTAAAAAAATGATTATGATAAAATAGCTTAACGATAGCGTAGGGTGGCAGGTTTGGGGTAGCTACCAGTGAGCTGATTCCGGCACTTCCACCCTATCACTACAATTGCAGAACACGGATAGTGCCCTATCTTTACGGAGAACAATATGAGAATTTTGATAAGATGAAGGCGGATGATGCACTTTATCCTACGATTTTGGAGGATAAATTTATGAATTATGAAGTGAAGAAAAAGCATTATGCAGAGATAAGGAGATTGGCGGAAAGGAGTGAATGGAAAAGAGGAGAATTAACAAGGCATTATAAGGAACATAATAAGCATTTTGGAGATAGATACGAAACAGAACAGGCATACAATAGAGCTGCCTGGGAACTATTGGAGGATGAAGAAGCGGGACAGGCATTGATTTACAGCTTGAAAAACAACAATTTATGCTTGCTGGTATGGAAAGAAGATATTGACAGCAAAAGTGGAAGCAATTATATTGTGATTGTGGATTTAATGAACCAAAAGATACTAACCTACCACAAAAAGCTCAATAAACAAATAAAAAATGAATTATCCGGGAAGAAGACCATAAAAGCGATGGTTTTACAAGAACCGGTAAAGAAAAGCAAGAAGGAGATAAAGATGGAGACAGACAAAGATATAATACCAGAGGATGAATTAAAAGCCATTTTAGAAGAACTGGCAATAGGATTTTATGGGATATTATTTGATTATGTTAAAAAAGAATATTCTGCCAGTGTATTTGAAGTATATGATGCCATAGATTACAGAGAAGTTATTCAGCAGGCATACGAAAGAGGGCTTTTAAGTGAGGAGCAGATAAAGGAAGTAAAGAAGATAGATGATTATATTTTGGGGCATAGAGTTCCGGAGGAATTAAGGGAATTTAAGGAATGGCTAAAAGGACACCAGGTGGAGAGCGGAGAGCAGAGGGTGAGGTGTGAGCCGTGAGGTGTCCTGAAAATAGAGGACTAAAATTAAGGAGAAAGAAATAAACAAAAAGTCTACTGAAAGGCTGCAAGTTCGCTGCAGCGATGCCTTCAAACTATAAGTTGTGCATATATTGTAATCTGTGAGAGGTATTCAAAGTTCAAAGTGCGGGGGCGCAAAGTTCAAAGTTATTTTCGGTAGCTGTGGTGGCTGATTAAATCTTGTTTATCTTATAAATTAAAAATCTGTGTAATCTGTGTAATCTGTGAGAGGATATTATTTTCGGTGACTTCGGTGGTCTCGGTGGCTAAATATTCTCGTCAACCAAAGAGAGAATAAGCAAAAGATGAACAGAATTAATTTATCAGAGGTCAGAGAGCATATCGCGTAGATCTCTTACAAGTTATTTTGTGCTTTTGATAACCATATTATAAAAATACTTTTCGCCTCCCTCATTTTTTTCTTGACAGCTTTTTGCCTAAGATTAAAAAAGACATTGTTTGAAAGAGTATTTTAAACTTGATCTTAATTTCCTGCACAGGAGTAAAAAGCACTAGGTGGCAGGTTAAAAGGACTTTGTTTTCTAACAAACGAGGAAGGTTGTTATGAAACAGCAAGGAAAAGAAGGGGCATCCTTTCAAGGAATTATTGGTGTAAGATGGAAAAAGGGTGTTTTCTTGCTCTCATTGTGCTTGTGTGTTATGTTTTCTATTTTTACTCCCTTCGTTACTAAAGCTATATATTCCTATCTGTTTCGTGATATTTTGTCTTTTTCTACATTCTTACTATTCTCTACTCAAAATAAGACCATAGCTGTTATCTCCTTCAGTTTATTCTTAAACAGTGTTTTTATTTCGAGTCTTATATTAAACCCCGATCTATCAGTGTTCTCGGTGCATTCTGTGTTTCCGGTGGCAAAAAAATCAACTCTGTATGCAAACGAAATGTGTTCCTTTGTTTACTTACCAGTGTATATAATTTATAATCATCGCACATTATATATGGGCACTTCGGTAAATAGACAACAGCCACATTTCACTTTCTTTACTAACATTTCAATTTTAGTTATGGCTTGCCTTGCAAAATGCTCTTACCCCATAACTACAAAATTCAGAAAGGTAATGCCTATCGCTTAAATGATATAAGAACTCTTCACAAAACATCTAAACAAGGAGTTTTTGTTATGAAGAAA
>JAKPKS010000071.1 GCA_029553585.1 Candidatus Atribacteria bacterium
AAATAATATCGCGGGATAGAGAAATGGTATCTCGCAAGAGACTGATAGACTCATAACCCCAAGGTTATGAGCGAGGAGGTCTAAAGAAGTAAGTTTAATTTAGAATTAAATAATATCGCGGGATAGAGAAATGGTATCTCGTAAGGCTCATAACCTTAAGAACCTGGTTCGATTCCAGGTCCCGCAACAAGAAAAAACCAGTGGTTCAACCACTGGTTTTTATTATTTTACCTAACTTACGCGATAGCGTTAGGTGGGTAAAAACATACTTTACCCAAATTACGCGATAGCGTTAGGTGGGTAAAAATAAATCACAGAGTGTTCCACATTGGGTTCATTATTTTGTTGCAGAGACAATGATTATTTCCTTTCAGTTAATAATACTAACTGAAAAAGCCACAGGTCCCAGCCACAGGTCCCAGCCACAGGTCCGACCTGTGGCTAACTCATGAATATTTTGTTGCGCGGCCGATGGGACTTGAACCCACGACCTCTCCCGTGACAGGGGAGCGTTCTAGCCAGCTGAACTACGGCCGCTTATTATTTTTATATACTCATCAAAAACATTTTTCTTCCTTTTTAAACAAAAAGGAACCTGACCCTTATTATACATAATTTTATAAATTTGCAAAGAGTCTTTAACACTTAACACAAGGCGACTACAATCTTTGTCTTTTATCTTATGGATAGCTCCTCTTTTTACTCCTAGTCGTTTTAATTTAAGATGAAGTGCTTTTAAAAATAACAATGAAGCACTGGTAAAAGAACATTGTATCGTAAGCGTCTCCTTGAGCCTCTCTTTGTGTATTTTACCCACCCAGACACTACCATCTCCATCGAAATACCCTAAGATAAAGTTAGCTAGGTATTTATTGGGAATGTTAGGTAAATTCATCCTTTTTGACTTTAGGGTTATTAAGCCTAAAACAAAAAGATCTTTCACCATTTCAATACTCCCCACCTGAATCCTAAAAACATTTCCACTTCTTTCGTTTCTTTTTGATATCTTGTGATTAGAACCCATTGATCTTCTTATAAAAATCAAAATATCTTCGTCAGCTGAGTAGAGAGAGAAGTAAGCTGAACCCCTCTTGTTTAAAGAGATATTTCCATCTGCAAAGATAAAACCTAGAGTATAGGCCATTTCTGGTGTCCATTTTTTAAAAAAATTTTTATTTATTTTTATTTCATTATTTATGACAGTATTATAACATATACAATAAAAACTACAAAAATAGTAGAACTTATTTTGTGTCGGTGGGAGGGCTCGGACCTCCGACCTTGGGCTTATGAGTCCCACGCTCTAACCAACTGAGCTACACCGACAAGGTAATTATATATTAACAAATTTTTTAGAAAATTCAATGTTTAAAACAAAAAAGAGACTCAGCTTATCCAACTGAATCTCTGTTATTCTACCTTAAAGACAAACCAGTAATCACCAGTTGCCATATTGCTTCCCCTTTCGGGGTAAAGCATGGCATCTGATTCTCCCTCTATTTGTGCCGTTAAGTATTTTTGAACTAAGATAGGATTAGTTGACACTAATTTAATAATGTCAAAGAAATTTAAATCCCAGTAGATCTCAATATTCTTACGACAAATAGAGACGAGCTCTCTTGGGCTGATGGTCTTTAGCCCTTTTTTCTGAGCCCACTTATTAGCCTTCTCAAGCCCCCCTTCCCCATCATTTGGCCAACAGATGGCAAGAAAGTCACAAGATTTGTTCTCGGAACTTTCCCCTTCGTCGGCCTTAACTAACAAGTGGGTGTTGTAATCTGTAGTGTGAGGAGCAAAGTTTTTTATCAATGAAAGCATTGAAGTATCATAATACACCTCAACATTTTCTATTAAATAAACCCTCGCCCCTATTGATTTAGCAGATTCCTCTAAATCAATATTTAGTTTTTTCATCTTTTTACCTCCTTTTAATCTCTTTATAACACATTTTCTAGATTTCGCCAAGTTTACTGAGGTCTAAAAATATAGTATTACGGGGGTAAATATAATATATAACAGACCCCTTTTGGGGGTCCTTTTTTTATATCACTCCAAGCTCTTCAAAAAAGTTTTGATATTTTTTAATCATTAGTCTTCCTTTGACTTGAGTTATTTCAGCTTCTATTCCCTTGTGAGCTATTTCATTTCTATATATATGAGCATCCCAAGCGTCTTGTATGTGCCTAAAACCTGATTCTCGAGCAGAATTTAATAACTCATTTAAAGTTTCTCCCGAAAAACCTTTCTCTTTCAAAACTTCCTCAAGTAGTGAATCGGCCTCTAGTATGGCTACCCGCCAGTCTGATTCTTGTGTCCCCTCTATTAAGGTCAGAATATAATGCCAACGATAATTACCATTTTCTTCTTTGTCTGATTGCTTTTCCTTCATCTCAGATATTTTACTTTTAACTTCTTCTTTCTGGTCTTTTTGTAATTCAAAAATCCTAACTAGTGAATAAATAATTATGATAAGAAAAAATATTATTATGATACTGATTATGTTAGAGGCTGATGTCCAAATTCTTGGATTAGATAGAAATTGCCAAATATTCTCAAAAAAATTAACAATTTTAGAGAAAAAGAAAGTGATATTAAAATAAACTGGATTAACTGGGAAATTCATATGTTTTTATTTTACTACTAAAAAATAATTATTGTAAGCTTTCTATATCTTTACCTATTTGGAACAAAACATCTTCTCTTAAAAATGGAGCTGTTAATTGAACTCCAAAAGGTAACCCATCTTCATTTTTACCAGAAGGTATAGTTATTGCTGGGATATTAGCCAGATTGGCGGGAGCAGAAAATATATCACACAGATACATTGAAACCGGGTCGTTTAATTTTTCCCCTAATTTAAAAGGCAAAAACGGAACAGTTGGAGTAATGAAAGCATCTATATCTAAAAAAGCTTTGTTTATTTCATCTTTTATCATTTTCCTAACTTTTATAGCCGTGTTGTAATAGGCATCATAATAACCATGAGACAAAACATATGTCCCTAGTAATATTCTTCGTCTTACTTCTTTACCAAAACCAGAAGCTCTACTTTTAGCATAAACATCAAAAAGATTATCAGCATCTATGCTAAGCCCATAACGAATACCATCATAACGAGCCAAATTACTTGAAACTTCAGCCGGCATAATTATGTAATAAACAGCTAGGGAATATTTTAAGATGGGTAGTGATATGTCAACAATTTCATAACCAAGAGATTTTAATTTTTGACATGTTTCTTCGAAATTATTCAGGACCGCCTTATCTATTCCCCCACTCTCTAAGAACTCTCGAGGAATTCCTATTTTCTTCTTTAGGGGTTTCTTCTCAATATCTCTTTTTTCTTCTAGTATAGAAGTGCTGTCTTTTTTGTCGTATTTAGAAATTGCCTTAAAAACAATCTCCACCTCCTCAACTGTTTTAGCCATTGGTCCAACTTGATCCAGCGAACTACCCATAGCAATTATGCCAGACCGAGAAACAGCGCCATAACTAGGCTTTAAGCCAACTAGCCCACAGAAAGAAGCTGGCTGTCTGACAGATCCACAAGTCTCTGTCCCTAGTGCCACAAGGGCCATATCTCCTGCAACAGCAGAAGCAGATCCCCCTGATGATCCACCTGGTACCCTAGATTTATCATGAGGATTTTTTGTAACCCCAAAAGCACTTGTCTCGGTTGAAGAACCCATAGCGAATTCGTCCATATTTGTTCTTCCCAAAAATACTACACCTTGCTCCTTGAGCTTCTCTACGACAAAAGAATCATAGGTGGCAACATAGTTCTCTAAAATTAAAGA